>JABDKH010000140.1 GCA_013002345.1 Rhodothermales bacterium | reverse complement strand
GTGGGCCCGGTAGGATTTGAACCTACGACCAACGGATTATGAGTCCGGTGCTCTAACCGCTGAGCTACGGGCCCGAGCCCCGATAAACTACGAATGCCGCGCAAAGGTTTTGCGGTTGCATATTGGCTGGCTCAAACTCCCATGGATCTCGTATCTGGTGCGGGATGACGTGTGCAACGCGGGATGACGGGGTAGTGCGGGATGAAGTGTGCAGTGCGGGATGACGGGTGCAATGCGGGATGACGGGAGTTCGTGTTGACGCGTGCCGGTGTCCTGAATTCCTGTTCGGCATCCTCTGTCTCGCGAGGCTCCTCCCTCGCGCCCGCACGAACTGAGCGGAGCGTTCTCAGCGCCAGGTACGTCGAGGCGCCGGCGCCGACGGCTGGCGCCTCGTTCGCCCCACATGAGCACATGCCACAGCACCCGACCACGGACAGGGTGATTGGGGACGTATCCTGCGACCCGGTTGATGCCCGGCTACTCGCGAGGTCGGCCACTTTCTCTTTCGCCCGAAACGACAGGCACCTGGCGCGGCATGGGGTTCCGCCGTCAAATCGTTCTTCCCGCCACACGCCTGAGGCAAAAACAGCGATCACGCATCAGATCCGACGTTTCACATCGCCACAAGCATATTTCACATTAATTTTTTAGGCTGTCCATTGATGTGGCGTGACGATCCGGGTATTTTCTGTCGTTACATCCTGAAAAACAAACCGAATTGGCTTGCCAGGCACCTCGAATGGAAAGAATTGACGACATAGACGCCCGCATTCTGGAGCTTCTGCAGGCGCACGGCAGAATGAAACGGAGCCGAATCGCCGAAGACGTGGGCCTGTCGGTGCCGACCGTCAGTGATCGTATGAGAAAACTGGAAGAGCGCGGCGTCCTCATCGGATTCAGCGCGAACCTCAGCCCGAAGCGCCTTCACTTCGACATCACGGCATTTGTCCGAGTGCGTATCGACGGCTCGGAGAACTACGCAGGGTTTGTCGATGCCGTAACCAAAATGGCGGAAGTACAGGAATTGCACTCGGTCACGGGAGACGGCTCCCACATCATGAAAATCCGCACGAAGAACACGACGACACTCGAAGCCCTGCTGTCCCGACTCCAGGCGCTTCCCGGTGTCCACGGGACCACGACAAGCATCGTGCTTAGCAGTCAGAAGGAAACGACCACGCTTCCGGTCGAGGCCATGACGCTGTAGCTCAGCGCCCGCCTGGCCGATCTGTTCTGACATCCACAGAATCTAAATCAACACACTCCAACCCTCTCTCATCCAATGAGCAAGCAATCATCTGATTACAACGTCATCGCCGCAACGAAGTATGTCTCGAACGGGAAGATCAATGCGATGACCATGGACATCGAACGCATCTTCGGCGAGAACACCTTCGGCCTGGAGGAAATGAAAAGCCGCCTTCCCGAGAGCATTTACGCCAGCATTCTGGCTACGATCGAGAAGGGTGAACCGATCGACTCGACGATCGCCGACACGGTCGCGATCGCCATGAAAGAGTGGGCCGTCGAGCGAGGCGTGTCCCACTATACCCACTGGTTTCAGCCGCTCACCGGATCTACGGCTGAGAAGCACGATAGCTTCATCACCCCGAACAAGGGTGGCGGCGCAATCGCACAGTTCTCCGGCAAGGATCTAATTCAGGGTGAGCCCGACGCGTCGAGCTTTCCGTCAGGCGGCGTGCGGGCGACGTTCGAGGCGCGCGGCTATACAGCATGGGATCCGACCTCCCCGGCGTTTGTCATCGAGAATCAGAACGGTTCCTACCTCGCCATCCCGACCGCCTTCGCATCGTGGACCGGAGAAGCGCTCGATCACAAGATCCCGCTGCTCCGCTCGATGCAAGCGATCGACAAGTCGGCCCGGCGCGTGCTCAAGCTCTTCGCGGTTCGTGGCGTTCACAGCGTGACGTCGACGGTGGGTAATGAGCAGGAGTACTTCCTGATCGATGAAGAGTACTTCTACCGTCGCCCCGACCTGATCAACACCGGACGAACGCTATTCGGTGCGAAGCCGGCGAAAGGACAGGAGCTCGACGACCACTACTTCGGTTCCATACCGGACCGCATTCTGGCGTACATGCTGGAAGTCGAGAAGGAGCTATATAGACTTGGCGTGCCTGTCAAGACGCGGCACAATGAGGTAGCGCCGGGTCAATACGAGATCGCACCCATCTTCGAGACATCGAACATCGCGGCCGACCATCAGCAGCTCACGATGCTGACATTGCAGCGCGTTGCCCGGAACTACGGACTCGTTTGCCTGCTTCACGAAAAGCCGTTCGAGGGTGTCAACGGTTCTGGTAAGCACAACAACTGGTCGATCAGTACCGACACGGGCATGAACCTGCTCGATCCGGGTGATAATCCGCACGACAACATTCAATTTCTGTTCTTCTGTGCCGCCGTCCTGCGTGCGGTACATCATCATCAGGATCTGCTGCGGGGAGCCGTCGCCTCTGCGGGCAACGACCACAGGCTCGGAGCTAACGAGGCGCCGCCCGCCATCATGAGCGTATTCCTCGGCGAACAACTGGAAGATGTCTTCGATCAGATCGTCGAAGGCGTAGCGAAATCGAGCAAGCAGGGCGGTTTGCTCGGACTCGGGGTGCCGGCTCTGCCGCATCTGCCGCGGCATGCAGGCGACCGCAATCGTACATCGCCGTTCGCCTTCACGGGCAACAAGTTCGAATTCCGCGCAGTGGGTTCTGCCCAGTCCGTATCGATTCCGAACGTTGTGCTGAACCTGATCGTGTCGGAGTCGCTCGACGCAATGAGCGACATGCTTGAGGAGAAGCTCGCCGGCAAGAAGAGAAACAAACAGTTGTTTGAGCATGCTGTCGCCGAAGTGCTCAGCACCGTCATCAAAGATTCGAAGCCGATCATATTTGGGGGCGATAACTACTCGGACGAATGGCACCAGGAAGCGGAGCGCCGCGGTCTGTTGAATCTCCGAACTACAGTCGACGCATTGGAGCGGATGGTAGACGACAAGAACGTCGCGCTCTTTGATCGCTACGGCGTTCTAACGCCCACGGAGCTGCACAGCCGCCACGAGATCTGGCTCGAGCAGTACGCGACAACGATCAACATCGAGGCGGAGACGACGCAATCCATGGCAAAGACCATGATTCTCCCCGCAGCGATTGACTACCTGCACGAGCTAACGTCAACGCTCTCGTCTGCCGCGGCCACCGGTCTGAACCTGTCCGGCGTCCAGAACACTGCAGCGGAGGTAGGGGATCTAGTCGATAATCTCTACACGTCGTTGGAGAACCTGAAGAATGCGAACCTCAACACAGGTGGCGACAACGCCCTGGGGCACGCTCGCTTCATGCTGAACGACGTAATTCCGGCCATGTCCGCTGTGCGCGACGCTTCGGACCGTCTGGAGCGTGTCATTCCGCACGACACCTGGCCGCTGCCGACCTACACGGAGATTCTGTTCGTTAAGTAGAATCCACCTTTCCGGATAAAGAACAAGGCCCGTGAGCGTCCTGCTCACGGGCCTTTTTTACTCAACGCGATCTCTCGTCGAGGAGCTTCTCAGTTCACGGCGATTTCGTCGGCGGTACTGTCCCGGTCGCCATTCACCGTTCCGTCAACGGAAATGCCACCGGGGAGGAGCAAAATTCCCGCCACGTGCGGAGCCGCCATCGACGTCCCGCTGATGGTATTGTAGCCGCCATTCTTCCAGGTCGACTCGATGCTCACTCCCGGTGCCGCGTAGTCAACAGGGGGATTCCCGTAATTCGAGAACCAGGCAAAGCGGTCGGCGCTGTCAATGGCTGAGATTGTGTAGATGCCATTCCCGTTCACGCGCGCTGGCGAGTGGTTGTTGGCGTTGTCGGATTCATTTCCAGCGGCCAGGACAAACCTGACGCCTCCGGCCGCTGCCGCAACTGCGTCGTCGAGTGCCGTCGAGACGCCGCCGCCCAGGCTCATGTTCGCGACGTCTCCGACGCTCCCGTTGGCGGCAACGTGGTTGACACCGGCAATGACCCCCGATGTGCTGCCTGATCCTCGACTCGACAAC
>JABDKH010000139.1 GCA_013002345.1 Rhodothermales bacterium | reverse complement strand
ATACTCGATTACGATATCGACGCTGTCGATGGTCGCAGCTGTACTTCCGTTCTTACTTGCGCGATCTGCATCGTCAGCTCGCTGGGCAAATGCCGCGGGAACGACCAGAAGGCAGGCCAGGAGAATAGACGTGACGTTAAGCAGTGATCTCATATTGTTGACACCGTAAGAGTTTCGATTTGATCTGAATGACTCGGATGTCGCCTAACGTTCGCGATTTCGACAGGTTTCGACGCGAGGCCGACGGCCCCCACAGCCCGTAGCTGATGGGCCGATCGGTTTCCATGCACAGAAGCAGAATTGCACCCGCTCTTCATAAAAACAGATGAATCTGATGAACGTTTTGAACGTTTACACAACTTCCTCATTAACCAAAATCGATTCTCTATTCGCTATGGAAATGAAAACAATGACGGCAATTCCGATGGATACTGGAATCCCGGAACCCCAGCGTGCAGAGATCGCGAGCGGTCTCGCCCGGCTCCTCGCGGACACGTACCTGCTCTACCTGAAGACGCACAACTACCACTGGAACGTAACCGGTCCGATGTTCAGCACCCTTCATGACCTGTTTGAGGTGCACTACACGGAGATTGCAACCGCCATTGACGAGATTGCCGAGAGGATCCGTGCCCTGGGCTTCCCCGCACCGGGCTCCTTTGCCCAGTTCAGTGAACTGACGGCTCTCGAGGAAGAAACCGGCTTACCTGATGCGGAAGAGATGATCTTGCGCCTCCTCAAGGGTCAGGAAACGGTGGTTCGCACCGCACGCTCTGTGCTGCCTGCCGCAGACGAGGCCAGCGACGAACCGACCCTCGACCTCCTCACCCAGCGAATGCAGATCCACGAGAAGAACGCGTGGATGCTGAGAAGTTTGCTGAATGCATAATCGCTGAATCCGGAAAGACCGCGAACATGGTTTGAACGGCGCAGACGTCGGATTCGCGACCGCGCATGGACGGCGGCGGAGGTGTCGGGGATAGACCGTCACGCGCCGGAGTGTTGAGTCTCTTGTGCAAACGGAGGACGAAACCTACCATACAGGATCGGTTCGAAACTAGATCGGGCCACACGTTCTGCAAGCACAAGACACCGTACGAATATCATGATGGTAGACACTAAGTTCTGGCCACGCTCTGCGCAAGCCGCATACATTCTGGCTCTAGTCGGCCTCATTCTGTGTTCACCCTCGGCAAGCGCTCAGCCGGTGGACGGTCTCACACCTTTCGACGTCGCGCGAATCCGATCGGTCGGAGCACTCGACCTCGCACCGGACGGTATCCATGTCGCGTATTCCGTCAGCGTACCGAGCGATCCATTTGTCGAGGATGCGCCTGCACGATCAGAGATCAGAGTGCGGAATCTGGAGACGGGAGTCGACCAGCTACTTATCGCCAGCGATGTCGGTGCACGCGGCATCACGTGGACGCCCGATGGCAGTCGACTGTCGTTTCTGGCAAAGATGGAGGATGACGAGCATACCTCACTTTACGCCGTAGGGACAGGTGGTGGAAGCCCGATTCGAGTGGTCGCTACGGACCGTTCCGTAGGGACGTACGATTGGAGCGATGACGGGCGGCTCGTTGCGTTCATCGCCGACGAGAGCAGGCCGGCGAGTGCTACAACGCTTCCTGTCAAACCGAATGTGTACGAAGAGGCGGTTTCGAACGACAAGGTCTGGATCGCGAGGGCGAATGATATCGAGGCCGCCGTGAGAATGCTGAGACACGAAGGTTCGGCCAGTGCGGTGCATTGGAGCCCGGACGGAACTCGCCTTCTGGTCTCGATCGCACCGACCTCACTCGTCGATGACTCGTACATGAGCAGGCGTATCCATGTGCTGGACGCGGCGTCGGGAGACGTGATGGCGAGTATTGAGAATCCTGGTAAACTCGGCGCCTTCGACTGGAGCCCGGACGGCCAGCATGTAGCCATGATTTCGGGCATTGACATCAACGACCCCAGTGAGGGCCGTCTCATGCTGGCGTCCGCGAAAGGTGGTACGGTGAGAGACATACTCCCGACCCTTCCCGGCCACGTTGACGCCTTCGCCTGGACGCCGAACAATTCGCTGCGCTACGTCGCCGGGGTTGGTGTCGGCACTGAATATGGAGAGGTCGCCGCCGACGGTGGCAATCGTCGCGTCACACTCGAATCCGACGCCTACAGTCTCAACAACTTCGACGTGTCGCCGGACGGACGCACGAGTGTATTCACGATCGACTCGCCCACTCATCCGACCGAGTTGTTTTCGTACACGACTTCAAACAACCAGCTCCTTCGTTTGACTGAGAGCAACCCCTGGTTGGCCAACGTGCCACTTGCCAATCAGGAAGTTGTGCGATACTCCGCTCGCGACGGGCTCGAGTTGGAAGGACTTCTGATCAGACCACTTGGCGAGCAACCGGGTCAGCAGTATCCACTCATAACAGTGGTGCACGGAGGCCCCGAATCGCACTACTCAAATGGCTGGTTGACGGGATACTCCACACCTGGACAAGTTGCGGCAGCGAAGGGCATCGCAGTGTTCTATCCAAACTACCGTGGCAGCACGGGTCGCGGCGTAGAATTCTCGAAGACCAGTCAGGCAGACCCGGCCGGTAAAGAATTCGACGACGTCGTCGACGCCGTGGATCATCTGATCCAGATCGGGCTCGTCGATAAGGATCGTGTTGGCGTAACGGGCGGATCATACGGTGGCTACGCAACCGCGTGGATGTCGACGTATTACTCTGACCGCTTCGCCGCCGGAGTGATGTTTGTGGGCATCAGCAACAAGATTTCGAAAGTCGGGACCACCGACATTCCGAACGAAGAGTATCACGTTCACGCCCGAAAGCGGCCCTGGGATGACTGGCAGTTCTTCCTGGAGAGGAGTCCGGTGTACTATGCCGAGCGAGGTCGGACTCCACTGCTGATTATGCACGGTGAGGAGGACCCGCGTGTTAATCCAGGACAGTCCCGAGAACTCTATCGTCACCTCAAGCTTCGTGGCTCAGCGCCGGTACGACTGGTGCTTTACCCCGGCGAAGGACACGGCAACCGAAAGAGTGCCGCCCGACTCGATTACAGCTTGCGGTCGATGCGGTGGCTCGAGCACTATCTCATTGGAGATGGCGGAGACCCACCGCCCTACCC
>JABDKH010000138.1 GCA_013002345.1 Rhodothermales bacterium | reverse complement strand
TTCGGCCAGAAGCCGGTGACGCTCCGCCTTGCTCTCTACCAGTGTAATGGCGCGGGCGAGAGCGCTACGGTCGCCCGACCGAATGTCCTGCACAATCTGCTCGGCAGCCGAGTCGTGGTCAGCGTTTGATGGCTCGAATTGTTGACTCATTTGCCGGCCTCAACCGCCTTCGTCGATCTTGCTCGTCAGAATTCCCAGCGTTTCGCTGGCGGCGTTCGAGATCACGGTTCCGGGTCCGAAAACGGCCGCGACTCCACTACCCAACAGGTTGAGTCGGTCCTTCTCCGGAACGACACCACCCACAATGATGATGATATCCGATCGACCGAACTCTCGAAGTGACTCGATGACCTCGGGCACGAGGCTGCGGTGTCCCCCGGCGAGGCTTGAAATGCCGACAACGTGTACGTCATTCTCCACCGCCTGGCGCGCCACTTCCTCCGGGGTCTGAAAGAGGGGGCCTACATCCACATCGAATCCGATATCGGCAAACGCCGTTGCGATTACCTTCGCCCCACGATCATGTCCATCCTGACCGAGTTTCGCAACGAGAATACGAGGTCGCCGTCCAAATCGAGCTTCAAAACGCTCACATTCTGCTTGCGCCGTCTGGAATTGGTCGTCATTCATGACTTCACTGCTGTAGGCTCCGGTCACCAGTCGCGTCTCGGCCCTGTGGCGACCATATACCTGTTCAAGCGTGGCAGAGATCTCGCCGAGCGTGGCACGAACACGTGCAGCACGAATGCAGTGCTCGAGGAGACCTCCCTGTTCAGACTCCGCACAACTTCTTAGCCTCGATAAGGCGTCCTGCACCGCCTCATCGTCGCGGGCGTGTCGAACTGCCTGAATGCGTTCGACTTGTGCCCGAAGTACAGCCACGTTGTCGACTTCGAGAATATCGGGTTGGCCCGCGGTATCATCAACAAACCGATTGACTCCTACGATGATCTCCGCTCCAGAGTCGATCTGCGCCTGTCGCTTCGCCGCTGACTCCTCGATTCTCAGCTTTGGAATGCCTCGCTCGATCGCACGGGTCATTCCGCCGTACGACTCCACCTCCTGGATATGAGACCAGGCTTTCCGTGCAAGTTCTATCGTGAGGCTCTCGATACAGTGAGCGCCCCCCGGGGCGTCAACGGGGTGGATGATGCCAGATTCGGCCTGCAGGATGAGCTGTGTATTGCGAGCCACGGCTGCACTTTGCGGCGTCGGAAGTGCGATGGCCTCGTCGAGCGAATTGGTATGGAGAGACTGCGTGTGCCCTAGCGTAGCAGCCAACGCTTCCACGGTCGTTCTCGTCACGTTGTTTTCCGGATCCTGCGCCGTCAGGCTCCAGCCCGAAGTCTGACAGTGCGTTCGGAGCGCCATGGACTTTGGATCCTTCGGACCGAACGGGCGCACAAGGGTAGCCCAGAGCAGTCGAGCCGCACGCAGCTTCGCGATCTCCATCAGGAGGTTCATTCCAATGCCGAAGAAGAAAGAGATGCGCGGAGCGAAATCGTCAACATTCAGACCCAGACTGAGACCGGTCCGCAGATACTCCAGCCCATCGGCAAGCGTGTACGCGAGTTCTATGTCGGCCGAGCCTCCCGCTTCCTGGATATGATATCCGCTGACGGAAATCGGATTGAATCGCGGCATGTGTTCGGAACAGTACTCGATGATGTCACCAACAATCCGCATCGACGGCCCGGGCGGGTAGATGTACGTGTTCCGAACCATGAACTCCTTCAGGATGTCGTTCTGAATTGTACCTGAGAGAAGCCCGGGATCAACTCCCTGTTCTTCTGCCGCGACGATGTAGAACGCCATGATGGGAAGAACGGCACCGTTCATCGTCATTGATACCGAGATGTCGGCGAGGGGGATATCCTCGAATAGCCGACGCATGTCTTCGACCGTGTCGATAGCGACGCCCGCCATGCCGACGTCGCCGCGAACACGCGGATGATCCGAGTCATATCCACGATGTGTCGGGAGGTCAAAGGCCACCGAGAGGCCTTTCTGGCCTGCAGCAAGATTCTGTCGGTAGAACGCGTTGGATTCCTCGGCCGTTGAGTATCCGGCGTACTGACGAATCGTCCACGGACGCCCGTTGTACATACTGGAATACGGGCCGCGCAAGAACGGCGGTACCCCGGCGCCGAACCGCTGGTGCGGGTGTGAGCGAATATCGTACTGCGCAAAGAGCGGGATGCCCTCCGGGGTTGGCATAGAGCTCCCGTCGCGCGTATTTAGAGCGTCATCAACAAGCCCCACGTGTCTGAAGTCCGGTCTAGTCTTCATAAGGACCTGCTCCGCCGATGCGAGTCTTCAGTATGTCCGTCAAGGTGGACGACGACGCAATCTTCGCGAGGCCGCCTTCGTCCTCGATATCCAGAAACGCGTCCCACGCCCCATCCACGATCTGCCCCGTTAGAGCCTCCAGATAATAGGATCCTCCAAACGCATCGTTCACGAAACCGAGATGGCTTTCGTGTCTCAGAATTCGCAAGGTGTTGACGGCCAGGCGCTCAGAATCCGCTGTGGATAGGGCGAGTTCGGGGAACGGTTCAGCCACGATCACATCGCACGAACCCATGACCGCCGCCGTGCACGCTACGGTCAACCTGATCTGGTGGGTCGGACGATCCGGACACTGGCATCGGCCGCCGGCCAGGCCCCACACCTGAATCCGGTCGAAGGGGTGCTCGAACGCCCGCGCGACTCTCCGGATCAGCACTCTCGCGGCTCGCACCCTGGCGATCGCGATGGGCAATTCGCCGTCACATGGAATCAGCACTCGCAGCCGGGCGTGCCGCTCCTGACGCATCAAGTATTCGGCCGCAGCCGCCGTCATGCACGCAACCTCTGCAATGGAGGAATCCCATTCGCCGAAGTACCGTCCGTCAACGGTGCCGTCTCCCGACGAAAGCGGCGGACAATCGGTGCGCTCCTTGACCGAACGCGACACGGGATCTTCCAGCACGACAATTTCCGCGCTCGCATCGCCCGGCGACGGGATCTCTGCCTCACAGCCGAATGCATCCACGTAGTTCGCCAACGGATACGTGTGCTTTGCACCAGGCACGCCAGGTTCGAATTCGTTCGGAGTCACGATTACGCCACGAAGTGCGTCGCTGGCCTCCTTTCCTGCCTGGAGCCATGTCAAATCCGAAGATCCGGGGCCGATCCGGGCGACGATTGACCAGTCAGACTCCCGCGTGACACCAAAGGATCGCAAACCGGAGGCCGGGTCTTGAAAATCGGTGAGACTGTGTAGCGCCGGCAGCACAAGGCCAGGCTCCAGGGACCTCTCGAGGAGGTCACCGGCTCCGGACGAACTCGTCTCGGAGTTCTCCGACCACGTGGACGCCAGTACGGCGTCAAAGTCATGCAAATCAGACTTCATGAATATCACGAAAGCGGGTGGACGGCGGTGCTTCCGCGCAAAGACGCCGGTAGCACCGAACAAGATCAAATGCGGCAATTCCGAAAGCAACCGCGGCGTTGATACTGTGCTTGTGGCCGAATTGAGGGATCTCGATCGCGAAGTCAGCAAGAGCTACGGCCTGCTGCGATACGCCCTTCACCTCATTTCCGACCACGAGACAGAGTGGAAAGTCGTCCAGAGTCAGTGTTTCGAGAGCCCTGGGTCGGTCGGTGATTTCAAGCACAGCCACGCGATATCCATCTGCCTCCGCAGCCTCGATGGCGCTCGCTGCCGAAGCAAAATGCCTCCATGGCATGGTCAACTCAGCACCAAGGGCAGTCTTCCGGAGCCCTCTATTCTCGGGCGTACCCGTAATTCCGGCGAGGAGGACCTCCCTGAGTCCGGCCGCATCCGCAGTACGGAAGATGGAACCTACGTTATACAGCGACCGGACATCCTCGAGGATGGTCGCAAGAGGGTGTGCCAGCTGGCTATCGCCTTCACGACGTTGGGCCAGAATTTCGTCCGGTTTTAGCTTTCTCATGCGGAAATGGGCATAAATTGTGGTGAAGTTAGCTTTGCCGGTCCGAAAACGCTCTAAAAGAGGTCAATCTCAGATGAACCGCTCGATAATCGCCTTTCTGATCCTGTTTCTGTTTAGCGGATGTGCATCAATCAAGGAGGTCGCCAATCTTCGCAATGTGGATTTCGGTATTGACGCACTGACGGAACTACGGATAGCGGGAGTCGAGACGAGTGGCATTCGGGGGTATGAGGATCTCGGGGCGCTCGATATTGTGAGAATCGGAGCGGCTGTTGCTCGCAAAGAACTGCCCGTCTCATTCGTTCTGGACGTCTTGGCGAAGAATCCGGCGGAGAATGGCGTGCAGGCGCGAATGGTTGGCATGGACTGGACGCTGCTCCTCGAGGACCGCGAAACCATATCGGGTGTGTTCCAGGATGAGGTCGTAATACCCGCGGGCGAGACCAGGCACCTCCCGATCCGTATCGAGCTTGATCTGATCCGATTTTTCGAAGGAAATGCCCGAGATCTGGTGGATCTGGCCCTGTCGCTCGCCGGTGAGGGAGGCTCAGCGAAGAACGTCAAACTGCGTGCCGTTCCTACGATCCAGACGCTTGTAGGGCCTGTACGGTATCCGGAGCCGATCACAATTATCAGCACATCGGTAGGGTAGGGCCTGCACCCGCTGGCCACTTCTGCACCCCCAATTCATCCACCGCTGACGCGTTTTATTGTGGAACGGCAGATTTATCAGTACTTTTTCTGACTACCGTTTTTTGGAAAGCTGAATTTGATTATCGCGATTGACGGTCCAGCGGGATCTGGGAAAAGCTCTACCGCCCGGGCACTTGCAAGTGCTGTGCACGGCTTCTATCTGGACACGGGCGCTATGTATCGCGCCATGGGTCTGGCTTTCGAGCGCTCGGCGACGCCGATCACCAGGAAAGGAGCAATGACTCTTGTCGACTCCGTCCGCATTGATCTTTCTCTGGACGATGGGGAGATGCGGGTATTTCTGGATGGGCACGATGTCACCGGCGAGATTCGAGCGCCTTCGATTACGAGGGCTGCGAGTCTTGTCAGTCAGATACCGGAGGTGCGAGAGAAACTTGTTTCCGAGCAGCGCCGCGTGGCGACTGCGTTGAGTGAAGAGGGAAACAGTGTGGTCGTAGAAGGAAGGGACATCGGGACGGTTGTCTTTCCGGACGCCGGGACGAAGTTCTTTATGGATGCCAGTCCGGAGACGAGAGCAGAAAGACGTTTACTGGAACTACGGGACCAGGGTCAAGCGATCGAGTTGTCTGACGTGCTTGAAGATATCCGACAGCGAGATCGGCAGGACCAGGAGCGAGAGCACTCGCCGCTCAGAAGAGCAGACGACGCGATTCTGATCGATACGACATTGCTAAGTCCGGACGAACAACTGGACATCATGCGCGATGCAATCTTGCAGCGTGTGCGAAAAGAGAGCCGACGCGATACAAAGGACGACCGTTAATTAGACACAATCATGTACCGACGCATGGCAACGAGGACGCGTGCTGTCGGACAACCACAAACTAAACCAACAGGGTAGCATCGCTCAATCCTCGTACCAGGTGCAATCAGTTTCGCACCTCGTAGAGTCGTGGCAACCCGGAGACCATCATGGCTGACAACCAGCAAAAGGACAAGGAGACAACAGACCAGACGAAAGAGACCGCAGTGGCGGATCCCGCCGCAATAACGCCGGAGACATCCGACGCGGATAAAGCCGAGCCGTCCGCGCCCGTCGAAGCCGAGCTGCCCGCAGCGACGTCCGATGCCGCGAAAGATGCGTCGGCGCCCGGTGATGAACCCGAGCCCTCAACAGATACCGCGCCCGCTGCCGTGGGCGAAACAGAACAAGTCGACGCCCCGACAGCTACCGGGAATGGATATCAGGCTCCACCGCCTGTTGGATATACGGGAGAGATTGTCGGCGATGTCATCAAGCTAGAAGACCTCGAGGCTTCTCCCGAGGAGGACGCACGCATTACCACCTACGACGAGTTGCGCGCCCTTGTCGAAAAGACACTTACCAACGTCTCGGCGCATGAGATCGTGACGGGCCGTGTTGTCAGCATTGGAGAAAAGGATGTTGTTATCGACATCGGGTTCAAGAGCGACGGCATCATCTCGAAGTCAGAGTTTGATCACGAGCTCGAATCAGGTGAAGAAGTTGAAGTCTATCTCGAACGCATAGAAGACTACCACGGCCAGCTCGTGCTTTCAAAGAGCAAGGCGGACAAGGTCAAGAGGTGGCGACGAATTGAGGATGCCTTCGAGAATGAAGAAGTCCTTGAGGGAACGATCGTTCGGCGGATCAAAGGCGGCATGATCGTCGAGCTGTTCGAAGGCGTAGAGGCGTTCCTTCCCGGGTCTCAAATTGACGTACGGCCGGTCAGAGATTTCGACGCTTACCTCGAGAAGCGGATGGAGTTCAAGATCGTCAAGCTCAATCCGATCAACGAGAACATCGTTGTTTCTCACAAAGCCCTCATCGAGAAGGATCTTCAGGAACAACGGAAAGGAATTCTTTCCGCGATGGAGCCCGTCCAGATTCTGGAGGGTACGGTCAAAAACATCACAAATTTCGGAGTCTTTATCGATCTCGGTGGTGTGGATGG
>JABDKH010000137.1 GCA_013002345.1 Rhodothermales bacterium | reverse complement strand
CTCTCCGACCCATCCGAGATTGGTCTGATCGGTATCGACATGCCGGAAGCCGATATTGCCCCGGTACGGCAGTCTGCCTTCGCCGGAGAAATTACCCTGGATGTAGAACGAGGTGGTTTCTTCCGTGACGTCGAACCAGCCTTCCTGGTCAGGGAGGTAGGTGGTCGTTTCCAGGTATTCCTCGAATGCTGGATCGTCGATGTCCGGGATACCGAAATCGTGAACGAAACCGGGCACGTTGATATCGTTCAGGATATCCCGGCCAAAGGCGGGCTGGATGAGCGACATGTCAAAGTCGGGGCCGTCATACTCGCTCCTAATCAATTCCCGGCCGAATGTCATTTCGTTCCATGCGAAGCCGAACTGCACCTCGTCAAAGAAGGAGATCAGATCTCCGTCACTGCGTTCCTCGAGGGCCTTGGTCAGGTCGAGTCGGAAGCTGGTGTCTTCACCGTGTTCCGTGGTAATCGTCCGCTCGAGCAAGTTGAACTTCTGGTGCGTGGTGTCCAGCGGATCGATTTCATCGCCATTCGCATCGTAAAGGATCGCGATGGGGTAGCCAGTAGTTGCGATGTCATAACTGCCGCTGATGTCGTTCCACTGGTCCTCGTCACGGTTCAGACGGGTCCGGAGGCGTTCGAGGATCCGTTCCGTGTCCTGGTCCGCGAAACCGAGATCGAACTCGACGGTCCAGTCATCGCCGTTATTCCACTCCACGTTGAGACCGCCGACATTCACATCCGATTCGCGTGGAACTCGCCGGTACAGGCCAGCGAGCAACGGTTCGACCCGTCTACCGCTTAAGCCTTCGAATTCGTAGGCAACAAGGGTACCGAGCGTGGTTTCTGTCCGGTCGAGGTCTTCGTCGCCGAAGTCGACAGTGAGGGAAGTCATCCTGTCGTCAAACCGTCGGATCATGTCGCCGAAGCCGTACCAGAGCCGTTTGTCGTCTCGGACCTCGTCCTCGAACCCTGCGGTCCAGTCGAAATTGACGTCCCAGTTGTCGTTTTGCCACTGCACGCCAGTGACATAAGTCTCACGATCCCGGGGGATCGGCTGTTCCTGGTACCTGACGCCGCTGAAATGGGAGAGTGCCAATTCCGTTTCTTCTGCCAGCGGTACTCCGTTCACCAGCGTGCCTGCCGCGAAATCGCCTTCAAAGATTCGCAGTCGCTGGGACTCAGCCAAATTGTCGATGCGATCCGCCTGATCGATGGTCGCGGCGAAGAAGAACCCGAAGTTCTCGGAGAATTTCTTGTTAAGGAACAGGCTGGCGCGGTAGCGCTCGTCCTCGCTCAGGTCGTTGTAGATGCCCCGTGCGGTACCCGAAAAATACAGGGATTCACCATCGGGCTGAAATTCCAGCGGCCGGTTGGTCACGAGATCGACCGCGCCGCCGATGCCTCCTTCGATTTCCCATGCCTGGGTGCTCTTCGAAACCGAGGCCTTTGACACGACTTCCGACGGCATTATGTTGAACGTGAAGCCGCGGGCATCGTCGCCGCCACCGGTTTCACCACCTGACGCCGACATTGCCGTGCGACCGTTTACCGTCGTACGGACAAAACGCGGGCCAAGACCGCGAATGGAGACCCGGTATCCCTCACCTGCCTCTCTCTCGAGCAGCACGCCGGGTACCCGCGACAGCGCCTCACCGATGTTGTTGTCGGAGAACAAGCCGATGTCCTGTGCCGTGATCGCGTCGACCACCGCATCAGACTCGCGCTTGATATCCGCTGCCACGTCCAGGCTGCGGCGAATGCCGGTGACCACGATCTCTTCGAGAGCCTCGTCGTCAGAGCCCGCCTGTCCCAGGACCGGCGATGGCGCGATCACCGCCATGCATGCGGCTGCGGACAGTATTGTTCTGAGAGTTATCCCGGGAAACGGGAAATTACGCGTATTCATAATGCTCCCCTGACGGTTTTGAATGGCGTTGTAGTTGCCGGGATCCGCTGGCGTGACCCGATCGGTAACTACGCCCCTGATCTAAAATCAGACTTTATTTTGCCACCGGTAGCTATACCACTCACATTAGTGGTTTCCACTAATAACGGAGGATAACTCGTCTTTGCTACCGGTAGCAATTTTTCAGCGTCAATAGTTGCCGAGTTGCCACAGGCCTACTCCGCGGGAATTTGGTCCTCGTTGAGAATGTTTCCGTCGACCCCGTAATGACGGGCGATCAGCACGGGCAGCCCATCTTCACGCTCCACCGTGACCGCAAGGAATCCGCCGATGACGTTCAGGTACTGGTGTTCCGGCATTAGCTTGTCGTTCGACCAGCCGCCGGCGTGCCTGTCGGTGGCCGGTCCGCTCGAATACTCCCGTACGCCGTGGGTCTGGTCCACGGAGACGTACTGCCAGTGCCGGTCACCACAGACAACGTACATGTTGTCCTGAGAAGCGATGAATTCGCGCAGCAG
>JABDKH010000136.1 GCA_013002345.1 Rhodothermales bacterium | reverse complement strand
TGAATCCAGAGCGAGTCCGGAATTTCAATTGCTATCGGCTGGGTAATATCAACCCTTTCGATCTCGGCCCAGTCCGAATAAATCGCTCCCGCAGCAAGAAGAGAACGTCCGGACAACAGGCTGTCCGGATACGCGGCCGCGAGCGCCAGCATCCCTCGCATTCCGTCATCAAACGACCCGTCCACCCACTGCTCGAAAGCGGCGCGGTACATGTCGTTCAGAATGTCTGCCTCGGCGACGGAAGCGACTGCCGACTCCAGTCCGAGCCGCTGCGCCGCCCGGCTGGCGACCTCGGAATCCGGATAGCGCTCCAGCACGTCTGCATAAATGGCGTCGGCCGATTCCCGGTCGCCGGTCGCCCGCTGGACTTCGCCCAGGGCGTAGAGCGCCCTCGCACTTATCTCCGCGTCCTCGGACTCCTCAAAAACGAGTCGGTACCATGCAGCTGCAGAATCGGGACGTGCCATGGAAAGGAACAGCGTGTTGGCGAGCTCATACCGGGAGCCTGCCCGCCGCAGTCTCATTTGCGCCTGTGCTTCCGCCGAGCGCGGTATCTCGGATATGTCGACATCGACGCTTCTAAGCAGGGCGTCGGTTGTGACGTCGCCCGTGACCGTCCCGACGGGTATCGTCGGAGCGCCGGATTCCGGATCCGCCTCGGCGGTGCCGGGGCCGCGGCCTTCCGTGATCGCTGCTCTACGACGCCAGTTCGGGACAGCCGGCCGCTCTCCCCATCGATCAAAGAACCCAAGCAGTCCGTCCTGGACCCGTGAGCGATCTCGGTGATACAGAAACCCGGCGGTCGCATAGTCTGCACTGCCGCCGGCGGCTCCGGTGCGCGGAACCCCGGCCGAGCCAACATCGGCTCCGGTGCGACGAAAGCTCGCTTCTGCAGCCCTCCGTTCCTGACTCCGACGTTCCTCCACAATTTCTGCCGCCCGCTGTCGGCGAATCTCTTCTATACGGTCGCGAAAGGCCTCATCGTCCAGCGACCCAAGCGTGAGAAGCGAATCGAAGTGCTGCACGTCGGCGTGGAACGACGCGAAGGTGCCGAATACGTCAGCCAATTCGGCCGCATCCGTTATCGCACTCGGACTCGACGCAAGCCTCTCGGTCCGCCCCGCCGCGTTCGAACGAGTCCCTCTAGAGAGGGACGTGGAAGCCGTATCGAAATGGGCCGCGGCTCTGTCGAAATCAATGAACTGGTCCCGGAACAGCAGACCAAGGTGGTAGTGCGTTTGCCCGCGAATGGAACTGATATTCCCATCTGAATTGTAGAGCACATCATACCACGTGTCATAGGCGTCTTGACTCCTCTGGTCCGCCATAAGGATCCTGCCCCTGAGATACGCAAGTTCGGCTCGATTCGTGAAGTTCTTGCCGTCCCGCTCCATCTTCCTGAGCGACTGCAGCGCATCTTCCGGTACCCCGTGCTCGCCCTCGACGCGGACGGCGCTGAAGCGTGCCGCATACTCGAGTTCATATATCGGCTTGAAGCGGCTCACGTCACGATAGGCTCTCGAGGCTAGATCGAACATGCCGATCGTCTCGTACACCTGTCCAAGAAGAAACTGGCCGCGACTGCTCAGTTCGCGATCGTCGGCGCGGTCGACGCCGGCCTTGAGTTGTTCGGCTGCTTCTTCCCAGCGTTCCTGGCGTACGTACATCTCGCCGAGCGCCAGCCTCATGCGCGCGAGCCACTTCTTCGACACCTTGTCCCTGTCCAGACTTTCCTGGAGATGGGCGCCCGCTTCGTCGAACGATCCAGCCGACATCAGTGCGAGTCCAAGCCAGAATCTCGCCTCATCTTCCAGAGACGACTGCCGATCGATGACCTCACGAAATTTCTGCTGGGCACCCACCGTGTTACCCATGTAGTAGTAGGATTTTCCAATCAGCAGAAGTGCATCGTCCACCCATTTTGAATTCGGGTGGCCTCTGAGAACGTCGGCGCTCTTCTTGATCGCGCTCTCAAAATCCTTGACGCCGGCGCCCGGGCTTCCGGGCTCGAACACGAAGAGGTAGGTATCTCGATCGATCGCCTTGTCCGGCTGCTCGAGCGCTTTTTCGGCCGTGTCGTACGCTGTTCTGGCGTTATAGAACGTGCTGTAGTACGCCGTGAAATTGTCGACACGCTTGCCGACAAACGAAGTTGAGGAACAGCCACCCCACGCGAACAGGGCTATCAAGAAGAGGGTCCGCTTCATCGGCGTACGATTCGTCACCGCTGGAGAGAGTAATGAGCTGTAGCGGTTACTTCGATGAGGTGACCGGACTAGTATCAGAACGAGTTGGTATTAGATGCGGCTGACGTGAACCATATTTGTGCGTCCCTTCGACGGCAGCGGCATTCCAGCCGTAATCACAATGCTATCGCCTTCCTCCACGAGAAGCTCGCGTTTCAGCACCTCGTGAACCGCCCGAACGCCGTGATCCGTGTCGTGTTGGAAAGGAATCGCGAAGCCCTTTGTTCCCCAGACCAGACTGAGCCGCCGCACGACTCTTTCGTCGTCCGTAAATGCGTATACAGGAACCGACGGACGGTGGCGAGCGATCGATCGAGCTGTGGTTCCTGTCGCCGTCAGGCAGGCGATAGCGCGTGCCCCCGTTCGTTCCGCCATACGCACGGCCGTAAAAGCGACGGATTCCGTCACCACGTCCGTGGACTCGTCGTGCGTCGGGACCTGTTCGGAGAGCACCGAATTCAAGTCGTAGTGCTTTTCGGCCTCGACGATAATGCGCGACATCACTTCGACGACGCGAACGACATACTTCCCGACGGCGGTCTCACCCGACAGCATGACGGCGTCGCTGCCATCGAGTACCGCGTTCGCCACATCGCTCGCTTCGGCACGTGTAGGGCGGGCATTGTCAATCATGCTCTCGAGCATCTGGGTTGCGGTAATCACCGGCTTGGCGCGCTCCAGACATTTTCGAATAATGAGCTTCTGAGTTCCCGGGACCTGGGACAGCGGCATCTCGATTCCCAGGTCTCCGCGGGCAACCATGATTCCGTTGGCCGAGGCCATGATTTCGTCCAGGCACGTTACGGCCTCCGGTTTCTCGATCTTGGCCACTACGCTCACTTCCTTGCCGGCCGCACGGATGTGTTTGAGGAGATCCTCGATATCAGACGCTCTTCGCACGAACGACAGTGCGACGATGTCGACCTCTCGATCAAGACCATACTTGAGATCCGCCAGGTCCTTCTCCGTCAGCGACGGCTTCGTATTCCGCATCAACGGAAGGTGGACGCCCTTACGCGATCGCAATTCGCCACCGACAAGCACCTTCGTCACGATGTCTTTGCCACGAATGTTCGTGATCATGAGTTCGATGAGGCCATCGTCGATGAGAATGTGCCTCCCGACCTCTACGTCTGCCTCCAGCGCCGGATAGCTGACGTGAACCCGCTTGCCGTCGCTTTCTTTTATTTCATCGGCGGTAAGAATGATTTCGTCGCCGTCGTTGATGGTGACGATACCTCCACGGACATCTCCGATCCGGATCTTGGGTCCCTGAAGGTCCTGCATGATTGCGACAACGCGCCCGACCTCGCGCGCCGCCTGCCGCACCAGATCAATACGCCGGCCGTGCTCCGCGTGCGTGCCGTGCGAGAAGTTCAGGCGAGCCACGTCCATCCCGGCCTCGACCAGTCCGCGAATCGTGGCAAGGTCGGTGGACGCGGGACCCAGTGTGCAGACAATTTTCGTTCGGCGCATCTCGCAGGGGATGGGTGGAGAATTCCTGAATCGGTGGGACAACCCAAAATAGGCGCTCGAGCGAGGGCGTTCAATCGCTGGTGGGCCTCGAAACCGCGTGGTGGCGCCCGAACTCCGGCGGGCAACCCGGAGAATGATATATTCCGCCGACCCACACTGTCATGATTGGCATCCCGGATCTCGTATGAATGGATCTCTTGTGCTCGTTACCGGAGCAACGGGCTACGTCGGTGGCCGGCTGGTGCCGCGTCTGCTGGAACGCGGCTATCGCGTTCGCTGCCTCGTCCGGGACCGGAGCAGACTGCGCGACCGACGATGGGCCGGCGACGTCGACGTCGTGGAAGGCGACGCCCTCGACTACAAGACGCTTCATGTTGCTCTGACTGACGTCGATATCGCGTATTACTTGATCCATTCTCTGGCCTCCGCCGAGGATTTCGCCTCCACCGACCGGGCAGCCGCTCACAATTTCGGACGGGCCGTTGCAGAGCAGGGCGCCCGGCGAATCATCTACCTGGGTGGTATTGAGCCCAAGGGATCACGCCAGTCCCGCCATCTGCAGAGCCGGGTTGAGACGGGAAGATATCTGGCGGAGAGCGGCGTTCCCGTCACGGAATTCAGGGCGGCCGTGATCGTCGGGTCGGGTAGTCTCTCGTTTGAGTTGATCCGCTATCTGACCGAGCGCGTGCCGCTCATGATATGTCCGAAGTGGGTGAAGACCCCGACCCAGCCGATTGCCATCCGGACGGTTCTGGAGTATTTGCTGGCAGCACTTGAGACGCCCGAAAGCGTTGGCCGTGTCATCGAGATCGGTGGCGACGACATCCTTACATACGAGCAGATGTTCAGGATCTACGCAAGGATTCGCGGCCTCAGGCGGCCGATCATTCCCGTCCCGGTATTGACTCCGCGTCTGTCGTCACTGTGGGTGGGTCTCATCACACCATTATCCACTCGGATCGCTCGACCCCTCATCGAAGGACTCGACAACGACGTGGTTGTGACGGATGATTCCGCCCGCACGCTGTTCGACATCAAGCCGCTAACGTATGAGCAAGCCGTGCGACGGGCTCTACGGCGCTTCGACGAAGATCAAGTGGAAACGAGCTGGCACGGGGCGTATTCGTCAAGTGTCCGGACAAATGGCGAACTGGAGAAGCTGGTTGTAAGAGAGGGGATGATTCGTGAGGTCCGACAGCGCGTGATGCAGGCCAACGCGCAGGACGCATTTGGTGTGATCCGAAGCCTGGGCGGGCAGAATGGCTGGCTTTATGCCAACACGCTATGGAAGCTTCGCGGACTGCTGGACCTCCTGGTGGGAGGGGTCGGACTTCGCCGAGGCCGTCGCAGCCCTACCGAAGTCCGCGTCGGTGATGTGATAGACTTCTGGCGCGTGGAGGACGTAGAGCCCGACAGACTTCTGCGTTTGCGTGCGGAAATGAAGGTGCCGGGGGATGCCTGGCTACAGTTTGAGGTTGCGCCGATCGACTCGAACAGTATTCGAGTCACGCAGACCGCCTTTTTTGAACCGAAGGGTCTGCTGGGCATCATCTACTGGTATCTCCTGTACCCGATTCACAAAGTGATCTTCCGCGGCATGATGCGCGAACTTGCGCGCAGGGTTCAGTCCGCATCCGGGGGACAGTCGGGGAATTAGACGTCATTGCCGCACGCAACTGATGCGAACCAGCATGTGCTCGCACCGGGCGAACGTTTGATCACGATCTCTGCACCTGTAGGAACCGGGCCCGTCCTGGATCATTGAGTTTATGTCGACCCGCTCCTAACGACATGAAGCTAATTCCACTGGTTCTCTCGGTTCCGTCGATGCTTTTTATCGCCGTGATAAAGGGCTATCAGCGGATTATTTCCCCGCACGTGCCGTCGTCTTGTCGCTTCGCGCCGACCTGCTCCGAGTACTCCGTACTGGCCCTCCGTAAATACGGACTATTAAAGGGATTGGTGTTGTCCGTCCATCGGATTTTTCGTTGTCACCCCTGGGGCGGAGAGGGCTACGACCCACCCGTGTGGTACACCGAACGTGCGGACGTTTCCGCACTCGACGAAGATCAGAAGGTCAGCTAGCGGAGGCGGTGGGACATCAAGATCATATCCAGCAGTCGCGAGATACACCGGTGAGGTGTGCGATCTTGACGGTGAGCGACACCAGGACAGAGGCGACCGACAAGAGTGGAAAGTTCATCATGGCCGCTCTGGAGGAGCGCGGGCTACCGCTCACGGGATACCGGATCGTGCCGGACGACGCGTCGATCATTCGGAAGGCCGTTGACTCGTTCCTCGATGCGGCAGAGGTAGTCCTGATTCACGGAGGTACGGGGATCAGCCGCCGCGATACCACATTCGAGGCCATTCAGTCCATGCTGGAGAAGACCCTACCGGGATTCGGGGAGATCTTCCGGACATTGTCGTTCCAGGAGATCGGGCCGGCGGCGATGTTGTCGCGCGCGACGGCGGGCGTTGTCCGCGGCCGGCTCGTGTTCAGCATGCCGGGCTCAACGGGCGCCGTGCGGTTGGCTCTGGAGGAACTCATTCTTCCCGAAATCCAGCACCTCGTGTGGGAGCTGGTGCGCCAGCCTGCCGGGGGAACGCGCTAACGGGATCTCGCTTCATATTCGGTTGACGAACGACAGCAATTCGAGTCCGTATATTCGCAACGAACGCGTTTTCGCCTACATCGAACCATCTTCCCCGTCTGGTCCATGAACCGCTCTGACCAGCCTTTCAGGCTTCATAACACCCTGAGCGGAAAGGTCGAACCCGTCCGGCTCATCGAGCCCGGCCACCTGCGTTTCTATTCGTGCGGACCGACTGTTTACTCCACCGCTCACATCGGCAATTTCCGATCGTTTCTGACCGCCGACCTGATCGTTCGGACAGCCGAAGCCATCGGCTGGGATGTGAAGTACGTGACGAACGTTACCGATGTCGGCCACCTGACGGAGGACGACGCGGCCGATGCAGGCGGACAGGATCGAATGGCGAAAGCGCTGGAATCCGAGGGGAAACGGTTCGCGAATGTCTACGACCTCGCACGCCACTATACGGATTCGCTGATCTCCGACTGGCACCGCTTGAACCTGAAGGAACCGTTCGTCCGGCCGCGTGCCACCGAGCACATCATGCAGCAAATCCAGGCCGTCGAGAAGCTCGTGGCCAGTGGCGTGGCGTACGAGACCGAGAAAGGCATCTACTTTTCGGTGCCGAGTTTTCCTCGCTACGGTCAGCTGTCCGGAAACGTCAGTGCCGAAACTCTGGAGCAGAGCGTGCGCGACGTAGTCCAGGATGAAGGTAAACGCGATCCGCGTGACTTCGCGTTATGGAAGAAGGACCCGGGACACCTGATGCAATGGCACAGCCCGTGGGGATGGGGTTTCCCGGGATGGCATATCGAGTGCTCGGTGATGTCGGCGACATACCTGGGCGAACAGATTGATATCCACGCTGGAGGCGAAGACCTCATATTCCCTCATCACGAGTGCGAGATAGCGCAGGCCGAAAGCCTGACCGGAAAGCCCTTTGCCCGACACTGGGTGCATACGCGGTTCCTGCAAGTTGAGGGCGAGAAGATGTCGAAGAGCAAGGGAAACTATTTCACCGTGCCCGACCTGGTGGCGCCCGAGTCGGAAGGCGGACGCGGCATTGATCCGGTTGCACTCCGACTGGCATTGATCTCCGGCCAGTATCGCAAACCGTACAACTTCACCTTCGATACGCTCAAGGCGTCAATGAAGCACGTGGATCGGCTAAGGTCGGCTCACACAATTGCGTTGAAAGCGGATAGTGGTTCGGAGGATGAAGGTGAAGATCGACTGGGAGAGAAGCTGGAATCCCTGTACGACGACATGCTGGGTGCCATGCTGGACGATCTCAATACACCGGCTGCTATCGCTTCGGCCATCGAAGGTGCCAAATTGATTCAGGCGACCGGGGATAGCATGAGCGCAGCCAGTGCGCGAAGCGCGCTCGCATTCATTGATCGGACCGACGGCTTGCTTGGAATACCACATGGAATTCCCGGTGACAGATCTGAAGCCGATACGCCCAATGATGATCTGGGAAAAGTCGTAGAGGAGTTGCTGGCACAACGGGAAGCAGCCCGGAAGGCAAGGGATTTTGAAGCAGCCGACACGCTTCGCGCCGAAATTGAGGCACTTGGAGTAGATGTCATGGACTCGCCCACGGGATCCACATGGAAAAGAAAGTCGACCGTGTAGAAGCGGCAACAAAGCGGCAGCAGGGCGGGCAGAAGCGCGGCACCGTTTCTTATCTCGAAATGCCCGGCCTTGAAGGCGGCTTCGTCCGGATGGTGAACCGTCTCCTCGAAGAAGGGACGCTCACAGGTGACACCGAGGCGGACGACTTCCTGCGGAAAAGCGGAGAGGCGGTCCTTCTTGGGCTACTCTACGATCAGAGGATTCGCGCCGAGTACGCGTTCACCGGACCGATTCGACTTCACCAGCGACTCGGCCACCTGGACATGGGCAAGATATCGAGAATGGACCTTGATCGGCTTCGCGCGGTGTTTGCCGAAACGCCGGCCGTGCATCGCTTTACGAACAGGATGTCCGAGTACACGATTGCTCTGGCCCGGGCGGTTGTCGATGACTACGACGGTAGGGCGGAAAACATCTGGAATGGAAATATCCCGGCCCGGGAAGTTGAGAAGAGAGTAGCCTTATTACCCGGATTCGGGAAAGGAAAGGCCATCAAATCGAAGTACGTGCTACATTACTTTGGGTACCGCGACTTTTCGTCCAGTTAGCGTCGCCAGAAGGCCGGCACGACTAGGATGAGGACGGTGAAGATCTCGAGCCGGCCCGCCATCATTAGAATCGACAGCACCCATTTCCCCGCCATCGGGACGTGCGCGTAATTCTCCGCCGGGCCGAACGTGCCGAACGCCGGACCGATATTCCCGACACAGCTCATCGATGCAGACAGCGCACTCATCACATCCAGCCCGAGAGCACCCATCACGAACGTGCCCAAAAATATCAGTGCGAAATAGAGTACGGTAAATGAGAGGACATTCTTGAGGACGTCCTGCGAAACCACCTTGTCATTCAGGCGGACAGGAATGACAGCGTGAGGATGGATAAGCTGTTTGATCTCCTTGAATGAGTTCTTGAACAGCAGGATCTGCCGAATCACCTTCATCCCACCACCCGTAGAGCCTGCCATTCCGCCGACAAAAAACAGGATGAATATGATGCTTATCGCAAGTGGCGGCCAGAGTTCGTAGTCGGATGTACCGAAGCCCGTCGTCGTGATGATAGCTGTGGCTTGAAAAGCTCCGTAGCGAAGCGCGTCAAGGAACGATTCGTAACCCTGAAACGCGGCATCCGCTGTCATCTGGAACGGAGCCCACGACATGGCGGGCGCCCACGTCACAATCGAGATCAGGAGCGTCGACGCGACGACAATCGCCGTGTAGACCCTGAATTCTGTATCCTTGAATACCGTAATTGCCTTCCCTCGAAGCATTCGGTAGTGCAGCGCGAAGTTCACACCGGCCAGAAACATGAAAATCGTGATGACCCAGTCGATATAGGCCGAGTCATATTGCCCCACCGATCCATTCTCGGTTGAAAACCCGCCCGTCGCCATGGTGGCGAACGCATGGTTGACGGCATCGAACATGCTCATCTGCGGGAGCAGCAGGACGATCTCCACCAGCGTGATCCCCACGTAGATGTACCACAGCCGCTTCGCCGTTTCACGCACGCGTGGGGTCAGCTTGTCGGCCGATGGGCCCGGCACTTCAGCTTTGTACAGCTGCATCCCTCCGACTCCCAGAATCGGCAGGATCGCGAGCGTCAGCACGATGATTCCCATGCCGCCAAGCCAGTGCGTGAAACTTCTCCAGAAGAGAAATGAGTTCGGAATCTCTTCAATGGCGGGCGTCATCGCGCCTCCGAGAATTGTCGCACCGGTCGTCGTGAAGCCGCTCATGGTTTCGAAGAACGCGTCGGTGTAGGTCTCGAGCACACCTCCGAATACGAACGGAAGGGCGCCGAGCAGCGAGAGGACAAGCCAGGCAAGGGCGACGATCGCGAATCCTTCCCGAACACGCAGTTCGTCGCTCGATCGCAGACCGCGCCAGAGTGCTGCACCGAGCACGAGCGAGAGCGCAGCAGTCACGACAAAGCTCAACCAGGCGGACTCACCATAGATCAGCGCGACGACAGCCGGTACAAGCAGGGCGATGCCCAGGAAGAAGATGAGGGCACCGAGCGTACTTGCAACGATCTTGATGTTTACTACCATGACGTAGTTCGCTCCGGCCCCGTATCGGGCTACGGCTTGGAGAAGAGCTTCTCGACCTCAGACACCAGGCGTGGAAGCACAAACACGATGGCACGGTCGCCCACATTCACGTGTGTGTCCCCGGTAGCGATCTCGACGTTCTTCCCTCGCGACACCGCACCAACGAGCACGCCCCTTGGCAGCTCGATCTCTGCGAGCGTGCCGTACGTAATCGGTGCTCGAGGTGCCGCCTCGATCTCGAGAATTTCCGCGTCCAGCCCCGGCACGGTGGCCACACTGAGCACGTGCTTGCCCCGGAGGAAACGCAGAATCTCTCTGGATACCGCCAACTTGCTACTCACGGCGGCGTCGAGCCCGATCGACTGGCTTATAGGAATGTATGCGCCTTTCGATAGCAGGGCGATCGTCTTCTTCACGCCCAGATGCTTAGCCAGAAGACACGTAACCAGATTCGATTCCTCATCGTCTGTGACGGCAACAAAGGCATCCATCTCGCCCAGCCCCTCGGTGGCGAGCAGGTCGATATCCGTGCCCTCGCCGTGAATCACAAGTACGTCCTTCAGCTCTTCCGCAAGTTTTGTCGCTGTCGTTCGGTTGGGCTCAATAAGCTTGACTCTCTTGTTCTTCTCGGACGACAGCAGAAGTGCGATCCGTGCACCGATCGTGTTGCCGCCAAGGATCATGATCTCCTGCGCCTTGCCCTCCGTCTTGCCGGTGAGCCGGACAAGGTTTGGTACGTATTTCGGCGGCGCCAGGACAAAGATCTGATCGTTTCTACGAAACCGGTCTTCGCCGTGGGGGACGATCGTCCGGATACCACGCACCAGTGCCATAACGCGAAATGTGAGATCGCTGTGTCCGGATACAACCTCCGCCAGCGTACTCCCGATAATCCCTGAATCCTGATCCAGCCGAATGCCCACCAGTTGGAGCCGGCCATCGAGGAACGTGAGCACATCCGTGGCGCTGGCTCGCTTAACGAGCCGTGATACCTCCGCGGCCGTGCTTTCCTCAGGATGAATGACAAGATCAATGCCGAATTCGTCGGTGTTGATTACGGAAGATGATTGTGACAACTCCTCCGACCGCACGCGGGCGATCGTTGTGGGCACGCCGACACGGTCGGCGATCATCGACGCGATAATGTTTACCTCGTCAATCGCTGTCACGGCGACGAGCATGTCGGCCTTCCTCAGACCGGCCTGATCCAGAACCGTCATGGAAGTTCCGTTGCCGTGGATCGCCATTACGTCGAGACGGCTCCCGACCTCTTCGATAGCCTTCTCATTCAGGTCGATGATGACAACGTCGTGCTGCTCCCCGGACAGGATGCGTGCCACGTCGTACCCCACCTCACCGGCACCGATGACGATCACTCGCATCCGGGCGACCCCACTTTCACGCAGGAGGCGATCGTGCAAGCTGACTTAATCATACCGCCCACCGCTGCTCATTCCAGGCCTGATTCCAGAACATCCACTCGTAGCGCGCGCTGACGGCAAAGGCCTCCTTCGCGCGATTGAGGACATCGCCCGATTGATGATCGGCGACAGCCTGGAGTATGCCGAGTAACTCATTTGTGTAGGTCACAAATCCTGGATCGGCATACGTCCGAAGCCACTCCGCATACGGGTGGTCGTCCGGGATGGTGCCCAGTCGACCTGCCAGGTGCGTCCCGAGTGCGGTGTACAACCAGGGACACGGCGTAAGTGCGGCGATAGCCTCGGTGAGGCTTCCACGCGTCGCGCACGAGATCATGTGGTTCTGATACGCACGGTTGTCAGGCGTCAGTTCGACGGCTCGTATGTCGGCCGGCGTATAACCCAGCTTCTCGCCATAGCCCTGATGCAGCTGCTGCTCCACCACGATTGCGAGTCGCGCAGCGTCGATGAACCACAGCTTTGTATCAGGGTCTTCGATGCGAATCGAAATCAGTGAGCATGCATCTGCAAAAGCCTCCAGGTAGCGGGCGTCCTGCATC
The DNA here is from genome assembly GCA_013002345.1 of Rhodothermales bacterium. NCBI lineage: Bacteria > Pseudomonadati > Rhodothermota > Rhodothermia > Rhodothermales > Rhodothermales bacterium. The sequence goes on along the minus strand of JABDKH010000136.1, from coordinate 10,312 downwards.
TGATAGAACCTGAACTTCCGGGAGTCCAGCGTGCCGTCCGCAAGGGCCGTCACAAAGGGATGGTCGAACGAAGCGCCCCACGCATCGGCTGCCTGATCCTGACACTCCCGGGCGAACGGGGGCACAATTACGACTGCCTGCTCCAGAAGAGTAGACGATTCCGTCATGAGGGGTTGGGAAACTGCCCGATTAGGAGATAGGCGGTGGATCTTTTCAAGATAACGTGATGCCGATAGCGATTCAATGAATCGGGTCGGCATCTGATTCCTGTTCGGAACCGCGACCCGGGAGTGAGTCGCCGAGTACGAGCGGAAGGCGTATCCAGAACGCAGATCCCTCGTTCTCGACTGTCTCAAAGCCTATCGAGCCATGAAGATCCTCGACGCTCTTGCGTGCGATTGCGAGTCCGAGGCCCGTTCCGCTGGTCTTCGTCGAGAAGTTGGGGACGAAAATCTTGGCCTTCACGTCGTCCGAAATGCCGCCACCGTTGTCGGAGACGATCGTATGTGCCCACCACAGGTCGCCCTCCTGATCTCGTCGGGTCAGAATCCTGATTTCGCCTTCCCGGTCATCCGGAATGGACTGAATCGCGTTCTTGATCAGGTTGATGAAAATGCGCCGCACTTCTTCGCGATCCGCCTGAATGATGAGAGGGTCCGGGGCGAGGGCCAGATCCAGGCTAAACGCCACCTCTGCCTGCATCAGGGCCGCGGCTTCCTCGACGACGGAGTTGATGTCGATCGACTCCTCCACCCTGCTCGGCATTCGTGCGAACGATGAGAACTCATTGGCGATACGTGCGAGTGCGTCGATCTGCTCGGTCAGCGTCGTCGTAATCCGATTGAACAGCCCGGTGAAGTCATCCTCATGCTCTTTCGTCTTGCGATCAAATGACCTGCGCAGGTGCTGCACGGACAACTTCATGGGCGTGAGCGGATTCTTGATCTCGTGAGCCACTTGTCTGGCCATTTCGCGCCAGGCGAGTTGCCGTTCCTGTCTTGCGAGGCGTCGCCGGCTCTCGCCGAGTTGATCCTGCATCGTGTTGAACGAGTCGACCAGTTCCGAGATCTCATCGCGCGTGTCGAGGGGACGGATGCGGTTGAAGCTTCCGAGTGCGACCGCATTGATACCGGCGCGCAGGCGAGCGATCGGCCTCGTCAGGGCGTTGGCAAGAAGTGACGCCGTGATCATCACAACCAGGATCAAGAGCAGAAGAGCCCCGAACAAATAGGCGATGGTCCTCGCCTTCTCTTCCTCTATCTCGTCCTGCTCCGGCAGCGTTGGAATAGATATCACGTAATGGGCTCGTCCCTCTTCATCCGGGACCGCACGAAATCCGGCCGTGTAGGTGAAGCTGCCGAGGCGCTCATGTGTCAGCGCAAACTTGAAGCCATCGACATACAGCGCCTCGTAGGCCTTGACGGGCAAGCGAGGATCAATAAGGCGGTCCCGCACGAGCTGCGGCCGGCTGGACGACACCAACACGTTGTCCTTATAGATGTTGATATCAAGTCCCACGCGGGCCGACAGCGAGTCGATGCGTGTGCGTTCGAGTACGCGGTACGTCATTTCGCCCCCGCGGACATCCAGCGCCAGGGTTCGTTCGACGCGCTCGAGATGCTGGCGCAGCCGCCCTTCGATCTCGCGTTCGTTCTCCGACGTCACAACCTGCAGGCCGACAATGGCCATGATGCCCACCGTGATCACACCCACCCCGAAGAACGCGTTCAGGATCTTGTCGCGAAACCTGACCTGGGGAGCCGGCAGCAGGCCCTTGCGCCTTCGTACTACGACTCCTGCGAGATAGAGTGGAAGCCCAATGATCAGTCCGCCGAACGTGAGCCGCAGCAGGTTATACAGATGGTCGAATATGTTGATCGACGCGCTTCTGACCGCAATGACGGTCGCTACCGGAACGCCGGAGATGGCATCCGGATTTTGACTTCGCTGGTAGTACGAGTAATAGTCCTTGCCGCGAATGCTCTCTGACTGCCACAACTCTCCGCGAATTGCGAGGGTCGCGGACAGGTCATCGGGCAGCCGATAGCTCCCGAAGTCATCTCCCGTGCTTCGAACCAGGGCGCCATCGCGGAAAACGGCGACCGAAAGGCGTCCTGGCAGGTTTCCGTAGAAGCCGGCGGGGACGAGAACGCGAGGGAACGGTGTGATAGCTTCGCGGAGGAGGATTCGGGGATCGGCCCGAATAACCAACCATCCGAGAATCCGGTCTGCGCTGTTCCGGAACGGCGCAACGCCGTAGTAGGGAAAGCGGTCGTTCCGCTGAGGGTCCGTGATTGGCTCAACCAGAACATCGGTCACGCCGCTTTCCTCATACATCCCACGCAGAAGTCCGAGATCCAGTCGTTCGAGCTCATCGAGGGCCGTTCGGTCAAGTCGCGGTTCGACCTCGTAATATCGACCCGCCGGCGACCCATCTGCCCGATAGGCCGTCACGCTGATTTCATACGAGCCGAGCGAGGCAAGAAACGAGTTGCGAGCGGCTGCAGTGGTTAGCGAGTCCAGACCAAATTGGCCGGTCGGTGGGCCCGGAAGAGCAAGCAGCTCGCGCCACTGCGCGTTGCTCTGGGACTCCAGGAGTACGCGCTCAATCGCATACTGAACGCGGGGGTCTCGCCAGTCTTCGAACGAGGCGGCGGCGTCGACCATGCGCATCTGCCGCTGCACCTGCATCCCCCGATAGAAGAGCGGGTAGAGAATCGCGGTTAAGACCAAAATACCCGGAAGCACGGTTCGCAGAGTAAGCAGCGCGACAGGAACGCGCACTCTCGCCGCGAAGGCTGCAATGAGGGCGGAAGCACCGAACATCGCCACGGCATGCGACGGCAGGAGCTGATCCATCAGGCCGGTCACTAAAAGCACGAACAGCAACATGGTCGCTACGGCCACGGCACCCAGCGATGACGGCATGTCCAGGACCTTGCCAGCTGTTCCGAATTGTTCGATGCTCCACCAGTAGATCGCCACCGCGCACATCAGGAAGGACGTCGCAAGAATGAGCAGGGCGGAAAAAACGACCAGCACAAGTCGCTCGGGCAGCAAACCGGTGCGTGCGAAATAGTCGAGCGTGCTATCGAGAATCACGGCCTGCGTTATGATCGCGAGAAGCCAGATGAGCAAGACTCCGCACACGAGAATCAAGACACCATGAAGCCACGTGCGACTTGAACGAAGTGCCGCTATCACAGGACCGGCACCGGTCGGTAGCCGGCCCGGGCGAAGGCCGTGCGTGCTACCAATGTGTACAGCGAAGGCCACTGCGAAAATGAGGGCAAACAGGGACGTGATGACGAGATCACCGGTGGAGCTGAGCAATCCCCATCCGGCGCTCGATGCCAGATGCGTAGGATCGAAGAGCGGACTCAGCGGCGCCTTCCCGGTCTGGTACCGCGCTGGCACGTCAAGCGCGATCAGTGCGAATCGAATGCTCCACCATGCGCACGCGAACAGAGCGAAGCGTGCCGTAAGTCCGATGGCATCAGCCGCCGCTTGACCGGCACGATACCACCGCCAGAGTCCGAAGGCAGACCACAACAGCAGCAGGCTGAGCCAGAAGGCCAGCACGTCGTTATAGGTATTCCGAAGATCACCCACAACATCCTGTTCATCCGGCCGATCGATGAACACGCGCCCGAGCGGTGACCCCTCGATCCCGGAAAGGAGTCGTACCTCCCCGCCCGGAGGTAATACGTCGTCGAACGGCACATCGTACCGCAACCGCACCTGGAGGTGCGTTCGCTCCGACCAGATCTTCGCCTGACTGAATTCGCGCAGGTACTGATTTTCTACGGGTACAGCGATCTCCAGCAGTTTCATCATCCGAACGGTCCCGACTACTCGCAGACCATCCCGCACCGGCCACCAGACAACGAGCGCAGTGCGTTGCGGACCATCCGTGGCGATCGCCGAAAGTGCTCCTTCCAGAAACGCAGTGCGACTCGGCGAATCGTCGAGCGGCATACTGAATCCGTTCCAGGCCACCAGGCGAGGCGACGGGTCATAGACTTCGACGGATGCACGATCCGGCAGCTCGAGCGCAGACAGAAACCGTACGAGTTCTTCGTCCGGACGAGCACCCGGCGCCCACGCCGCCAGCCCGCGAACCACACGGCCTTCGGCCGCCACCCGTTGAGCTGTGTCAAGCAGTTCCAGTTGCTGCCGTTCGAAGTCGCCCTGGATTCCCGCAAATGCTTCGACGATGGCCTCGCGCTGACTGGCCTCGACGTGGGAGCGTATAGATCGGAGGGAGAGTTCGCGTACACCCCAGGTCACCGGGATGAAGAGCACGAGTATCAGTGAGATAGTCGCAAACCGCCTTCCTTCCGACCGACGCGACGAACTCATACGAATGCGGCCCGGCCTGAGGGCCGGCTATGGTGGCTATCGTGCGGCTTTGTCGACGTGGATCTCTCGAATAGCCCACGCCGATGCGTCCTTTCTCAGCGTCACGTAGAGACGCAGTGACTGATTGTTCGCTGTGTGCCGGTATGTACCGGCCGCAAACAGGCCCTTGTCAGTCGTCGACGGCTCCGAGAATTTGGCCCGCACCGGTGGATACTTTCCGAAGAATTCCTTCAGTACGAATTTCGCCTGGGTGCGCGAATAGAGTCTGCTCTTACCGAGTACCGCAATTTCGACTCGATCGGCCGACAGGGCCGCGATGGCATCCACATCACCTTTCGAGAACGCCTGCTCGATTTTGGAAAGCGGCGCCGCAGAGCGTGACTGTGCGAATACCGTAACCGTACTGAAGACGACCAGGCTGAACAAGAAGATTATGGTGCGAAGTGCGTTCATCTTTATTTGCCGCAGAAAACGACAGCGACCATCCATGATAGCTGCTTTGTCAGGCATCAAAAACCAGACCCTCCTGCGAATCACTCCAGTAATCAACAATCGAGACCCCGGAATGTATCGGATTATAGACAGATGTTTCAACGGAAGGACTACAAAAGCCGCAAAGCATGGGCAGAATCTTCGCTTAAACGCATTACTCGCGTCGCCGATACCTGAATAGCCAGGCCCAGACAGTCTGTGCGATGAGCGGAGGACGAGGGGTAGACTCGCTGATCTCACAGGGGATCCGGTACAACCTCAACTTCGCCACAGATTCCTATGCGAGCGGAACGAAGCCGTCGATTTCGTGCGCCGGGCGCGGGCCGCCTGTTGCCCGTGGTCGTGGCATCCCTGGTCTTCGGATGTGACATTCCGACACAGGGTCCGAATTTCTCCTTCACCCCCACCGCGTCCGCACCGGTAGTCTTCGAGAAGTCATTTGTGTTTCTCGGTCCTGATGGGTCCGGTATCGAGGCGCTGATCGACACCACGACCGCCGCCTTCGACTCGATCTTTTCCGTGGACCCCTCGAGCGACGTGGTCTTCATCTCGCAGGATCTGGACGCCTTCGATCTAATTGAGATCGACGACGTGATCGAGCCGATCAACTTCGAACCCAGAGACATCGTAGTTACGCTCGACGACTTCTCCAGTCAGAGCATCGCGACTTCGTACGACAATCGTATCGGTGTGCTAGAGGCAAGCGGAGGGCAGACGCCGGCGCTGACGCCGCTGATATCCGGTGGCAAGGCTTACCTGCCGCTCGCTACGGGCGACATCCTCACCGTTCCGACAAATGGCGTCGTCGATCTTACGGGGTCGGATGTCGACCAGGTCAGCGTGACGAACGAGGCGGGCGCGGATGTAAACCGGATCCGCTTTGCGCTTTCGAACGATCTTGCGGTCGAACTGACGGACGGGACGACGGTGCCCGGAACGGTCCCGGCCATCGTACTTGAATCCAGCTCGGGTGCTGAAATATCGCGCGCACTTTTCAACAGCTCCCCTGGGCCCGGGGAATCTGCGTTGGCGGATCTAAGCCTGGCCGGTCTCGACATCCCGCATGACAGTCGTTTCGCTTTGGACGCAAGCACGCCCCAGGGATTCGCGCCCATTGAGAACGACCCGTCCCGGATAGGCATCGCGACAGACATGACGCCAGTCCGCTACTCCGGGTTCGATCTATACAATATCCCGGCGTCCATGGCCGATGCATCGAAGTCTGATCTCACCATAGCTGCCGATGTTGATTTCACGGGGATCACGACACGAGACGGGGCCGGTGTGGTGCGAATCGAGAACACGCTGCCACTACCCGTACAGATTCAGAATTTGACGGTCACGAATGCCAGTGGCGTAGCATCGTATCCGGCCGATCACCAGGTGATCAGCCAGTCCGGGCCAGTCATTCCCGCGAAGAGTGCCATGGACGTCCCGGTGTTTCTTGGCGTCAATGCCCTGAGCAGGGTCGTACACGTCGTCGTGACGGCCACCACGCCGGCGAGGACCGCACCGGCTGCGTTTGCAGCCAGCGACGGGCTCACTGTGACCGTCTCGGGCGACGTGGATGTCGACGTGCTGTATTACCGACCTGCAGGTGAGATATTCAAGACGGAGGAGTTCTTCGCTATCGACGGCAACGACGTCACATTCGCCAGTGCCTCCGACTACGTGCAGATCGAATCCGGATCACTTGAGCTTATCGATCTCCTCAACGGCCTCGATCTCACGCTCGAGGACGTTACGATCAGTTTCCCCGACATACGGGTGGCACCATACGCAGCCGGGGACACGCTGGTCGTCCATTTTCACGGTACGTCGGACAAGGCGAGCGGATTTGAATTCGCCAAGCTGGAACGGAACGCCCCACCTCGGACGATTGCCGTAGACCTGGCCGGTACGAGGATTAGTGCCATCGGAGATCGGGTCCGCTATCGCGTCGAAGCGGCCAGCGAGACGACCACGGATGAACGCGCCGTCGCGCACGATGACGAGGTTCGCACGAGCGCGCGGGCAAATGGCCTGACTATTTCGCGCGTCGCTGCTGTCGCCGATCCGTTCTCATCGACACTTACCGAAGACGTGAACGGCGACGGCGTGCTGGACCCGACGACCACCGGCGAAGGAGTGACAAGCACACTCGACAACTACGGTCCGCTGGATGAGGTCACCGGACTTGAACTGAGAGGCGCCGAACTGTCCATCAACGTCACAACCAACATCACAGCCGACCTGACGCTTTATGGCATCTTGCAGGGCGACGATGGATCGGGAAATTTCGTTTACCTGCAGGGGCGGTCCGCACTCGCGGTAGCTCCCGGCGACACGATGATCCAGTCGTTTGAGATCGACGGATCGCCCGTACCGCCGGAGCGCATGTTCGCTGTGCCCATATCGGCCCAGGGAACGCCAGGCCAGCCACAACGACACACCGTGGTGCTCAACGATCTGAATTCAAGTATCAATCAGTTTGTTAGCGCACTCCCCACGACGATCCAATTTGTGGGCAAAGCGATTGTCGGATCGGTAGGCGGACGCATCGAAATCAGTCAACCTGCTAACGTCGACATCGCAGTCGGATTGGCCGTCCCGATGAGCGTTCGCGGGGACTTCCAGATGACTCGCACTGAGCCCGCCAATCTCTCATCGCTGGATGGTCTTACCGACCCAGAGTCGAACTTCTCCGCCGAACAGGCAACGCTCACGCTGGCCTACTCGAATGGCATCCCGCTGGGAATGCAGGCCCGCCTCGAGTTTGTCGACGAGTTTGGCGAGATCAGCGTCAGCCTTCCGTTCACTGCGGATGAGACGATGGACCTGCTCCCTGCTCCCGCCGGGGCCGACGGATACGCGACAGGCACGTCCGTGGGTGAGGTCGACTTCGCCCTCGCGGACGCCGCGTTGCAGCAGCTGGCCTCGAGCCGTGATCTCAGGATCACAATCACATTTGCGACAGGCAGCGAGTCTCGCGCCCGGATTCGCGCCTCAGACCGGATCGATCTGTCACTCCGCGGTGATTTCCAGTTCAACGTGAGTGTCGGAGATTGATGCACGACTCACGTTACGGATATCGCCACCTGCTGACATTCATCGTGATCGTCGGGCTGTTCACGATCCATTCTGTCGGTATCACGATTCGTGCCGATGCGCAGGTTTCGGCGTCGGGACCGGCGTCGATTTCTCTCGCCGGTGGGGGTCCCGCATTCGTGTACGGTTCAGAAGCCATCTTCAGAAATCCTGCCAACCTCGCTCTGGATAGATCCGGTATGGTCGAGCTATCGATAGGAGGAGCCGGGGTTTCGGCGGGCGGGAATCTCCTTCAGTTCCGCCACTACAACAACCTCTTTACGAGTGGTAGAACGATCAGCGAAGACGACGCGCGCATGGTTGTGAATGACTGGTTCGACGGCGCCGAGAGTCTTTCTCTGAAGCGCGTCGGAGTTGCCGCCGAAACCGTCCCGCTGAGTGTCATTCATGAAATGGGCGACCTGGTCTTCGGATATGGACTCAGGGTGCGCGCCATGTCGAGCGTCGGCATCAACGGTGGATGGCTGGACCTGTTGCTCTCCGGCACGGGCCAGGATCGATCCATCCCCCTGATGGGCGAGTTTTCAGTAATGTCGACAACGGAGATCTCTGCAGCAGTCGCAAAGACATTCAACGACGGCCGGCTGGCCGTGGGAGTCTCGCCGAAGCTGGTACTCGGGAACGAATTCGTGGATGCCCGCCTGAGGTCAACTGCGCATGTGTCGAATGAGGCGATCGTGCATGACTTCGAGTACACGGTGAGAGCGGCCGGAGGACTGAGCAGGGATGTCGTAGACGGCATCGATCTGTTTTCGTCGGATGTGTTTGGCGGGAGTTCCTTCAGACCGCGGCTCCTGTCAACCGCGGGCGTCGGTGCCGGACTTGATTTTGGAGTTACGTTCCTGCCGTCCCCTGGTCTTCGGCTGTCGGCGAGTGTAACAGATGCCGGGTTCGTACGCTGGAAACGTGACGCTCAGCTGATAACACCCGTCGCGAACCAGTTCTCGTTCGAGGGACTGGTGCTGGATATCGACAGGGTACGTGATGAGTTCGGTGGCGACCTCGGCGAATACTTTACATCGACCATCGACAGTCTCGCGTCAGGAACCTACGATCAGGTCGACAGAGCTTATGCCCCGTTTACAGCGGCGCTTCCGACCGCGATACACTTTGGCGCAGCATGGATTGCGCCCGGCGGCCGACTCACGCTAACCGGAGGAACCTCCGCCCCAATCAGCTCATCGGTCGTCCAGGTGGCGAGCCCTCCTGAACTTCACGTCGGTGTGGAATACTCGGTCGGCGGCTCCGTGCGAGTTCCGCTTCGCACCGGACTTTTCGTCGGAGGATCGTCGGCGCTTACTCTTGGAATCGGAATCGGAATCCATACGTCCCGCTACGACTTCGACATCGGTATTGCAGCTTCGCCGCGTACAGACATCATCGGGGCCGGCGGTCGCTACACAGGCGGCGTTTCCGCGTTGACGATTCGATTCTGATCGAACGAGAGCTCACTGCAAGTGCACGACCGTCACGCCGGCTCCTCCCTGCTCCCACTCTGCCTCTTCGTGGGCCGCGACATCCGGCCGAGAATCCAGGTAATCCGCGATCGCCTTGCGCAGGGCTCCGGTCCCCGTTCCGTGGAGAATATCCAATCGCTTTAGACTCGATGGCAGAGCGACATCGATGAAATGTCCTACCGATGCGAGTGCCTCGTCCACTCGCTGTCCCCGTACATCGATGCGTTGTCTCACCGCCTGTGCCGGCACATCGGCATCTGCCGCCGCCTGCCGGACCTCAACTTTCTGCGGTTGCTTCCCGCCCACTCGCGTCAGGCGGCTGCGCTTCACTCGCAATCTGACCGCCTTGTTCACGATGACCGCATGGCCATCATCCAACTCTGCAACCTCAGCCTTGACCGAGCCATCGTCCAGTACGACCTGGTCACCGATCTGGAGATCCCCTCGTGAGTCGTCATGCGGAGCAGGTACCGCTTCGGCCTGAGACACAGCGATCTGGTCGGCCACCTTTGATCCGAAGGCCTCGAGACGTTCGCGCGCGGCCCGGGTCGCCTTCTTTCCGGCCTGAGACTCCTTAATCTCGCGGATGGTGCGTTCGATTTCTGCATTGGCCTGGCGGAGGAGCCTGTCCGCCGACTGGAGCGCCTCCTCGCGCAAATTGGAGCGATCACCACGCAGTTTCTTAAGATCCGATTCATACTTCTCGCGAAGGCTCTGCAGATCCCTGCGCTCGTGGTCGAGCGTTTCCCGCAGTTCCGCCAGCTCAGCCACGCGAAACTCGTAGTCCGAGATGAGATCTTCGAGGGCCACTTTCCGGTCACCCACCAGGTCTCGCGCGCGGGAAAGCAGGTCGTCCGGGAATCCCATCCTGCGTCCGATCTCAAACGCGTACGATGAACCGGGGACGTCGATTC
>JABDKH010000135.1 GCA_013002345.1 Rhodothermales bacterium | reverse complement strand
GCTCGGAACGCCGTGATGCTGGTCGGTTTTGCGACCGAGGAGTCGCCGGCATCGCGGCTGCTGGTGGCGGCTGCCAGGAAAGGAAATGAGCCGGTAGATGTCGTACTCGAGGCCTCCAGAGGAGCTCAGCCGCTCAACTGCGACGTGCACCGGTTTCGTCTCAGCGGCCATAGCCACCGGCGCGATCTCATTCGTCTGGTTGAATATCTATCTCCCAGAACCGTTGTACTCGTCCATGGAGAATCAGCTGCACGCGAATGGATGGCAGATAACATCAACTTTTTCTATCCGGAAGTCGATATTATCCTATCCGAGACGGGCAAGCAGATCGAGTTGTAGAAGGGTTTCTGTCACGGGCCGGTAGCACAGTAGATCGGAGTCATGGACTACACGCACTTCTTCGAAGGCCTGCGGAAGCAGTTGGATGGGGAGTTGCTTCTGGACGAAATGTCGCGGGTACTTTACAGTACCGACGCGTCGAACTATCGCATTGAACCGCTGGGCGTTCTGCTGCCACGGAACGCGAGAGACGTGCAGATAGCCGTTAGTCGAGCGTCACAGTATGGAGTGCCGGTTCTGGCGCGAGGCGGCGGCTCCTCACTTGCCGGCCAGACGGTTGGTGCGGCACTCGTGATCGACTGCTCGCGGCACATGAACCGTATCGTTGAGATCGACGCACCGGGCCGTCGTGCGCGGGTGGAACCAGGCGTAGTGCTGGACAGGCTCAACCGGGAAGTGGCCAAGCACGGCCTCATGGTTGGCCCGGACCCCGCGAGCGGAAACCGTGCTACACTGGGCGGAATGGTGGCGAACAATGCCACCGGAACCCATTCCATTCTCTATGGCAACATGATCGATCATGTGGTCGCGGCGGAAGTTGTCCTGTCGGACGGAACACCCGCCACGTTTGCGGTTACCGATCGATCCGAGTGGACCGGGCGCAAGAAGGCGCCGGGGCTCGAAGGCGCGATCTACAGCGCGCTGGACACGTTCATTGCCAGGAATGCGGAAACGATTCGGAGTGACACGCCGAAGCACTGGCGACGGAATAGCGGATATCGACTGGAAACGTTGCTTGACGAGACGCGCAATCTCGCACGGCTTCTGTGTGGCAGCGAGGGCACGCTGGCCGTGATGACCGAGATCGAGATCGCGCTCGTCCCGCGGCCGACGGAAACGGCGCTGGCCATCGTTCACTTCAAGACACGCCGTGAGGCCCTTGAATCGGTCACAACGATTCTGGAGACGACTCCGTCGGCAGTCGAGCTGATGGACGGCGTGGCGATCAAGCAGGCGCGCCGGTCGGCTGGTTTCGCCGATCAGATGGGATTCATCGAGGGCGATCCGGGCGCGGTCCTCATCGCGGAGTTTTATGGAGAGTCCGAGGACGACCTGGATGCATCGTTGTCCGAGCTCGCAAAAGCGCTTCACTACGCGGGACAGGGTTACATGACCCGCAAGATCGTGGACAAGACCGACATCCGGGCCGTGTGGAATGTTCGGAAGGAGATGCTTGGTCTGGTGATGGGCGTCACCGGCGATTACAAGCCTGTGCCGTTTATTGAGGACGCATCAGTGCCTGTCGAGCACCTCGCATCTTACATCGAGGAACTCGACGCCCACATCACGGGGCGCGGCACGCGCGTCGCGTACTATGCGCATGCGTCTGCCGGCTGCCTTCACGTCCGACCCTTTCTGAACCTCAAGGACGGTCGCGAAGTGCAGAAGATGCAGGACATCAGCCTGGCGTCGATGGAACTGGTGCGGCGCTTCGGTGGATCGGTAGCGTCCGAGCATGGAGACGGCCTGGCAAGGAGCTGGCTCAACCAGCCGTTCCTCGGGGAGGATCTTTACGGAGCGTGTGTCGAACTCAAGAAGATCTTTGATGCGACCGGCATCCTGAACCCGGGCAAGATCGTCGAGGCGCCAGAGATGACGAGGGATCTGCGCTATGGCGCCGATTACGGCACGATGCCCGTGGAAACGATCATGGACTTCAGCGAGTTCGGTGGATTCGCCGCGACGCTGGAGTTGTGTAACGGAAACGGAGCCTGCCGCAAGCTCGACTCGGGAACCATGTGTCCCAGCTTCATGGCGACGCGTGATGAGGAGCATTCGACGAGGGGCAGGGCAAATGCGCTGGCGGCGTCACTGTCGGGTGTCCTGGGACCCGGCTCCCTGACGAGCCGGAGAATGTACGAGGTCATGGAGCTCTGCATTCAGTGCAAAGGATGCAAGACGGAGTGCCCGTCGAATGTGGACCTCGCGCGCTTGAAGACGGAGTGGCTGGCCAGATACTGGCAGGACAATAACGTCCCGCTGCGCACGCAGATGTTCGCCACCCTCCCGGAGCTTGCGCGAAGCCTGACGCCCGGCCGAGCACGCATTGTAAACTGGGTCAACCAGCGCAAGTCGTCTCGCTGGTTCATGGACAAGTTCATGGCGATCAGTCGTGAGCGCGCGTTCCCGCCATTCGCGGAGCGGTCGTTTGTATCGTCATTCTCGTCCATGAAGAAAGCGGACGATCGCCCCGAGGTCGTGCTCTTTCCGGACACGTTCAATAACTACCTGGAGCCGCACGTAGCGATGTCGGCCGCGGCGGTCCTTGAACGAGTGGGCTATCACGTTATCGTGCCTGAGCAACCGGTCTGTTGTGGTCGCACCTACCTGTCAAAGGGCTTCGTGTCGGATGCTCAACGTCTGGCGATCGAGACCGTGGATGTACTGTATCCATACGCAGAACGGGGCCTCGCGATTGTCGGCCTTGAGCCGAGCTGCATCCTGACTCTTCGTGACGAGTTTCTTGTGTTGTTGCCCGGCGAGGCAAGAGCGAGAAAGGTGGCCGAACGGGCGATGACGTTCGAGGAATTTGTGGACGAAGATGACGAACATCTTTTTGAGAACAATCTGTGGCATGACAGAAGCGAAACGCCGGTACTGATTCATGGGCACTGCCATCAGAAGGCACTCTCCAAAACCGATTCTTCAGTCCGGTGCATGCAGACGAGTGGCTACCAGAATGTGGAGGTCGCAGACTCGGGTTGTTGCGGCATGGCAGGGTCTTTCGGATACGAGAGGGAGCACGTGGCCGTGTCGAAGAAGATGGCCGAACTGCGGCTCGTTCCAGCGGTGAATGCACTGCCACCCGACGCCGTCATAGCGGCGGCCGGAACGTCGTGTCGCGCGCAGATTCGCGACCTGACCGGGCGTCAGCCGTTGCATCCCGCCGAGATCATGCTGCGTGCCCTTCAGCACGGATTGTCGCCTTCGAGCTAGCGTAAAAAGAGCAGGTCGGAACGTGAGCTTTCGAAACGATCCGCTCACCTGCGCTGCGGCGTGAGCATCGCAAACCGACGGAAGGGTGGCCGGGTTGTGCGGCGCGGCGTAGCACTACGTGCCCGACGATGCTCAATCCCGGAGCGTGATGTGCGCCTGAACCGGAGTCGCCTAGCGCCCCGGTGCGCCCGGCAAAGATGAAGCCTCTTCCCAGAACGCACGGGCAAACGTGATGTCCGGATCCACCTTGCTCACGATCGAGAACCAGATTTGAGGTCCAAACAAGGACTGCCCGATTCGAGCTGTCAGAAGTGTGCTTATCCGGCTGCGGGCCAGCGCAATGTCGCTGGCGTCGTACCGACTCCACACCGTTCCAGCCTCACGCGCCGTATACGTGACAAACTCCTGCCACGTCTCATCATCTATCCGGAACTCGTCGACGAATCTGTCTGGCTCCTGCGACCATGCCTGACGTACTGAAGCTTCTCTCGTGTCAAACCAGCGCCGGCTGAATCCAAGATCCAGTCCTGAGCGAAAGACCAGTTCGAATACATTCACCAACGAGTCTGCAGGAGGAATGTGATCCGGATAGATGCCTTTTCCGCCGCGCAGTATTCGGCCGTGCAGCGTGGTGAATTGAAGCAGCGAGTCTGCAGGATCGCTGTCGTTGCGCGCAAGGACCGTATCCGCTCCGGCATGGACCGGCACGTTCCGATCGAGGTCGTTCTGGATGGCGCGCCCGGCCGGCGTGTAGTAGCGCGCTACCGTCAGATGCAGGGCACTGCCGTCTCCAAACACAAACTGTCGCTGAACCAGGCCTTTGCCGAACGTCGGCTGTCCGATCACGAGTCCCCTGTCGTTGTCCTGTATCGCACCGGCCAGAATCTCGCTCGCCGAGGCCGAGTTCGAATTCACGAGGATGATAACGGGTGTATCCTCAACCATCCCTCCGGCGGATGACGCATACACTTCGCGCTTCTCAATGCCCCGGCCTTCGGTACTGACGATATCGACGCCGCCCGCAAGTAACTCGTCCGAAACGCGCACCGCGGCCTCGAGTATGCCCCCCGGGTTATTCCTGACATCGATCAGCAATCCACGCAGCGGACCGGCGTTTCGGAGATCAGATACGGCCTTCCGAAATTCCTCGGCCGTACCGGATGTAAAACGGCTGAGCCGGATGTACGCTGTTTCGTCGTCGAGTCGGAAGGCAGCCTCCACGGATCGTATGGGAATCACCGCGCGCTCGACGGACACATTCAGTTTCTGACTCAGTACAGGTCGGTAGATGGTCAGGCGCACAACCTCGCCGCGGGGCCCGCGGATTCGACTCTGGATCGACCGCGACGGCTCGCCAACGCACGAAGAATCGTCGACGGCTACGATTCGATCTCCCGCGAGTACACCTGCGTGTTCACTGGGTCCCCCGGGAATCACAGACACGACGCGCGCAGAATCCGACACCATCTCAAACCAGATACCCACACCACCGAACTCTCCCTCCAACTCGTCCTGGACGGGTCCAAGAGTACGCGCATCAATGTAGGTGCTGTACGGGTCCAGCCTTTCGACCATCCCCTGAATGGCAGCCGCCGCCAGCTCATCGTCGGAGAGCACATCGACGTAGCGCTTCCGGATCAGTGTGAGCGCATCTTCGATCTTCCGTGACTCGGAATCGCCAAATCCCGGTACATCCACACGATTCAGAAACACTCCAACGAGTGCACCCACAAGGAATATCGCCGTGATGCCGAGCACCGCTTCGGGTCTACGCATTCTCTATTTGCCTGTGGCTGGATGTGAACCGTTGTTGGTCACGCAGATGCCGAACGTATACAGGTCCAGTGCTGCCGTGACCTCCGGATGGGTACGGATGGATCGCCATGCCTCGCGCATATCCCGCGACCATCGAATGTCGTCGAACACCATGACGGCATATGGCGCTGCGTGTTGCAGAATCATCTCAAAGTACGCCCTCGTGGCTGCCCCATCGTGGTGACCGTCGATGTATGCCATGTCAACGGGAGCGATCTCGGGCAGCAGTTCGGGGAGCATTTCATCAAAACGGCCCGTGACAAATCGCGTATTGCGAAGGCCGAGTCGTGAGAAGTTGATACTTGCCACCCTCGAAAGATCCTTGCCTCCGTCGAGCGTCGTCAGCGATCCGTGCTCGTTCAGGTCCAGTGCAGACGCAACATAGGCCGACGATATGCCGAGGCATGTTCCGAGTTCGAGACAATTGCGGGGTCGTAGCTCACGCGCCAGTGCATGCAGTGCGACACCCTCGTGAGGCGGTACCGAGAATGCCTGGACTTCGGAGATACTGCGCGTGACGGTCCTGTCCGGATTGGAATCCGGCGAGCCGACTCCGTAGTCGGCATATCTGAGGGTCGTTTCGTCCCGCTGCATCTTCTGGCGCAGCATCTCAATGCTCTCCTGCCAGAAAGTCTCTGCGGGGTCGAGATCGTTCTTCAGTGCTCTCGCCACAGCTACGTGGACCTGCGCTTCCGCCTCGCTTTGCGGCTGCGTTCTTCGCAACGCTATACGCCCCGCCAACTGGTAGCTGAGTCTGTGGGGAAGGTGTCTGAGGGTCGTCATGCCTTGTGGATCGAACGAAAGTCGCCCAAAGTTAACGTCTCTCGTCGGCTCTTCAAGCTTATCTGGATGCAGATCGTATGCATCTGTAACCTTTTCAAGACCGTATGCGTCTTTGACGGCGACAGAGGATGAAGCCGCCTTCATGCATCTGATGACGGAGGCGTTTTGACGGCAAGAGAATTTGAACGAGTGGTAGGCGAATCGCGCGACCGGCTGTTCGGTTACGCGCTCTACTTCCTTGCGAACAGGGAAGAAGCGGAGGACGTGGTGCAGGACGTGTACTTGAGGCTCTGGCAACATCGGCAGGAAATCGACGGCTCGCGGGTCAATGGATGGCTCGTCAGCGTTTCGAGAAACCTGTGTCGAGACCGGCTTCGGCGCCGGAAGGTGCGGTCGTCTGTCAACGTTGACACGGAGGCCCTTTCGGAGATAGCCGGTGACGGTCAGCAGCCGGATGCCGGTGCGTCGGCGGCCTTGTTTAACGAGGCGCTGAAGCGTGCACTCTCGCGACTTCCTGATCCGCAGAAGAGCATCGTGATTCTCCGGGAAATCCAGGGAATGAGCTATCGGGAAATTGGCGATGCGCTCGAGCTGCCCATGACATCGGTCAAGGTGTACCTACACCGCGGACGCCGGGCGCTTCGAAATGAACTCACGAAGGTGCTGCATCGTGAAGCAGTCTGAAAATCACATAGACAGAACGTGGGCCGAGGAACGAATAGAGGCTTACACGGACGGTGTCCTCTCCAGAAAGGAGAAGAAGGCGTTCGAGAGGCTCATGCATGCGGACGACGATCTGGCCCAACAGGTGGATATTGCGCGGCAGGTGCGAACGGGACTCGGGGATCTTCCTTCGCCTCAGTGCCCTCCGGCAGCGTATGAACATGTGCTCACTCTTGCGCGACGGCACGCATCGGCTGGGAATGAGGTGAAACTGTCTGGTTGGCTCAGCGGTGTGATGCAGCCGCGACGCAGGCCGGCCCTCGCAATCGTTGTGGCGTCGGCCGTTGTTGCCGCCGTGATCACCACGATGGTTCTGTACCGAGGCGCTGATTCCCCGCAAAACGCCGGCGAAGTGGACGCGGCGCTTCGTGACGTGAAACTGGCTCTGTCCTATGTGTCGCTTGCCGGCCGCGAAACGGGCAGCGCCATCAGGCTTCAGGCGGTCGATCAGACCATGGTCGTCCCGATCCGCAGGGCCCTGATGCAGGGCGCAATCGGGCGTGTCGAGAACTTGGAAACCGAATCAGGCGCGGCCGACCGGGATCGTGCAAAACGAGGAGAATCATGAAACGAAATATGTTGATCGCTGGAATCGTCAGCCTCGTGATGGCGTCTGCCGCGAGCGGGCAGACGAACCTTCGCAGCGAACCGGGCTACGTAGACCTCGAAGCGATGGAATCGTGGTTTGGCGAGGAGCCCTATCTGTTCGTCAATGTGAAAGGTGCGTTGCTGAACCTGGTGGCGGAGGCGTCAAGGTTCGAGGATCCGGATCTGGCGGACCTGCTTCACAGGCTCAAAGCGGTACAGGTTCGCGGTTACAAGAGCGACCGCTCGGATGCGAAGGCGATACGTAGTCGGGCTTCGAATTTCGCCAGGGAACTTGAAAAAAAGGGGTGGGAGACGGCTGTTCGCGTTCGCGATGACGATGAACATGTGGAGCTATTCATGAAATCAGACGGCGACGTCATCGCTGGTCTCATGATCGTCGTGGCAAAGGATGATGACGACGAGACCGTGTTCGTGAACATCGTAGGTGACATTGACCCTGCACAGATCGGACGACTGGGGCGTAAGTTTGACATCGACGAACTGGAACGAGACTGGTAAAGCGTTGTGACTGCTGAGCACGGATTGTCCAGACTGTTTCCATTGCTCCTTATCGTGAGTTTCGTCGCGTCGGGCTGCATCTTCTCGAGGGAAATGGCCCACACCCGGGGGATCATCGAGGAGGAGATTCCGGGCAGCGAGTTTGATCGGAAGTTGGTTTTCAGCGTCGGATCGCGCACGCTTCAGGCAGCCGGTTGGCTGACTTCACTTGTGCCGGATGAGGATCTGGAGGACGTGTGGCGGTACGTCGATGATATCGAGCGCGTGAAGGTCGGGATCTACGAAACGAAAGCGTTGCCGGAGTCCGGTAGTTCGGGGATTCCTGTACTCTCGTCTATGCTTGATAGAGGATGGGAAGTAGCGGTACAGGCGCGTGATGATCAGGATCGGATCTGGTTCATGTATCGGTCCAGCCGCGACAGGATCAGAGCCCTGTATGTGATTGTTCTCAACGAAGAGCACCTCGTCATAGCGCGTGTTGAGGGACACCTCGACCGAATCGTCCAGCGAGCGATGGAAGACTACCGGCCGTTCAGTCGCCTTGCCGCTCGACCCTAGTTATTCGGAAGATTCCGTGGTCTTGCTCCGGGTTAATTGGCGGACTCCAGATCGTTTTCGCCAGAGGACATTGACGTGCTGGAGAAGTGAGCAACACCGGTCGTCCCAAAGGGCTCACTGAGTCAGATCCTCCGTGTCGTGTTATCGCTCTCGACATGATCGGATTTCGCATTTTCGAGCACGGAGAAACCCCGTCCGTTACCTTTCGTATGGGCGATCGACCCATATCCACTATTGACCAGTTTCCGGGTAGACAGTTATGCGAAGTAAGGGCACGATCACGCTTGTGATCATCGTCATTCTTGTTGGTTTTGCGGGTTGTGCCAGCTGCGGCACGTACAACGGGCTCGTTACGCTCGACGAGGGCGTAGAGCGTTCGTGGGCGGATGTCGAGACGCAGTACCAGCGACGTGCCGATCTCATTCCCAATCTTGTCAATACCGTGAAGGGCGCGGCGAATTTTGAGCGCGAGACTCTTGAGTCTGTTACGTCCGCAAGAGCGCGCGCCACTTCCATCACCATCACCGCGGACGATCTGGACAATCCGGAGAAGATGGAGCAGTACATGGCCGCTCAGCAGCAGCTCGGGCAGTCACTGGGACGTTTGCTTGCCGTCGCCGAAAACTATCCCCAGCTTCGTGCCACGGAGGCGTTTCGGGATCTGCAGGCTCAGCTTGAGGGAACGGAGAATCGTATCACCGTCGCCAGACGCGATTACAACGGTTCCGTGCAGAGCTTCAACACCGCCGTCAGGCGATTTCCGGCGAATCTTCTTGCCGGCGTGTTTGGCTTTGACCGCCGGACGCCGTTTGAGGCCGAGGCAGGAGCGCAAAATGCCCCCGAAGTTAATTTCGACTCGTGACGTTTAAAGGTCGGACCGTGAGATCGATTGGCGGCCTGTTCGTGGTCGCGCTGATTGCCGGGCTGTCTGCTCCCTGGCACGCAGTCGGCCAGTCGCTACAGGTCATCCCTCCGAGCGGGCGGTGGGTTACGGATCAGGGGGCGTTTCTGTCGGCTGCGGAAGAGCGGTCGCTGAGTATGCGGCTCGCGACATACGCCGACACAACGTCTACGCAGATCATTATCGTCACTCTGCAGACGCTGAATGGCGTGCCGGTTTCGGAGTATGCCGTCGCGCTCGGACGGGCGTGGCGTGTTGGCCAGGCGGGGTACAACAACGGCGTCGTCATTCTGGCGTCGAGAGACGATCGACAGATGTTCATTGCGACGGGGTACGGCCTCGAGGGCGCGATTCCCGATGCCGTGGCGAGTCGTATCTATCGAAACATTCTGGTACCGAATTTCCGTCAGGGCCGGTTCTATGACGGCCTGTCGCAGGCGGTCGACGCGCTCGTGCTGGCAGCGGCCGGCGAGTTCGACGCGGTGCCGGTTGACCGGGACGGCCGCGGCCTCAACGTCGCCCTGGTGGTCGTGTTGCTGATCCTGATCGTCTTCATCATCATTGCGCTGCGCGACGCGCGACGGGACAATGATGGCAACGGGTTTGAGCCGCCGAGGCGGAGAAGCCGGTACAGTGAGCCGCCGGTCATCATCTGGGGAGGTCATGGTTCCGGTCGCAGGGGCGGCGGGATGTCCGGAGGAGGCTTTGGCGGTTTCGGAGGCGGTGGCTTCGGCGGATTCGGAGGGGGCGGAGGCAGCTTTGGCGGTGGTGGCGCCGGTGGTGGCTGGTAAGCCCCGGCTTCGCGGTCAGAACGTATAGCGGTGCCGCAGGCGGATAAAGCGCTCCGTGTACTGGTTCGTTGCGTTGTCGTCTTCGCTGTAGTCGTTGTAGCCGGCCTGCAGTTCGATGCGCATGTTTGGCTCCAAATTCAGAGACGACGTCAGCATCAAGCCAAAGCGGTCAGAGGCGGAGCTCAGACTGGTTGCTCCGGCACGCGTATTCCGGATCGTCATGGAGACCTCTGCGTCGTTATGGTGGAATCTATATCCCACAGTGACTGCACCCGTCGTCCAGCGTTGACGCCCGAGGTCACCCGCGTAGTTGACGACGAGGTGGGTGATCTGTAGATCAGATCGAACCGAACGCGAGTACGATTCGCCGGCGCCCACGGTGAAGGCGTGCGTCGTGTTATCGAACAGACTGTTGACGTCATCGCGACGTGCGGTCCGCGTATAGTGGATACGGGCCGCATGCCGCACCGTCCCGGTTCGGAACGACTGCGTGCCACCGAGCATGATGGTCGATACCCGCATGTCGGCGGTCAGAGCGCCTTCTGTTCCGTCGCCTCTCTTGCGCCACTGCAATCTAAGGCCGGTCGTGATCCGGGGAAGGTCCGGACGCAACGAGAGATTGACCCGCCCTTCAGCCAGGTTGGATTTGAGTTCCAGGCGTTTTCCGCCATCGGGAAGCGACTGATAGTTTTGATACCGGACAAGGCCGCTCACCTTGCCCTGCTCCACACGAAACCGGTCCGAAATCGTGATCGTGCGCCGGTCGGACTGCAGGAAAGGATTCGCGGCCGAGAAGTAGGCACTGCCCACGGTCCTGAACTCAGCCGCGATGGAGTGTCCCGGCACGGTAACGCGTGTGTTTGCGTACCATGCCGTTGACGTCAGTTTGTCGGGGCGTAGCGGGACCGTCGACGGATTCAACGTAATCAGCCAATCCAGATCGGCGGGATCAATAGGCAGATTAGTGTCGAACAGCGAGTCGATTTCAGCCTTCGTGGAAACGCCGCGCGAGATGTCATTCGTCGTGAGACTGATTGCAGCACCACTTTCGAATCGGACTCGACCCTTCAGGAATCGTGTGGTCAGGTCGCCGCCCAGCACGACATTTTCAAGAGGATTCTGCCCGAAACCAATCGATGCCGTATCGTCTTTGGCCTTGAGCCCGGAGATCTCAAACAAAACTGAACTCGGCCGGCCGAATCCAAGCTTCACCGCCGTGACGTTGCGCTCAAACGTACCGGGCAATTGCAGTATCGGTTCGTTGGGCGGGAGCTCCACGTTTCGCGACTCGAGCCCACGACGAAGTCGACCAATGGCAGTCTCGACGTGAAAAGTGCTCGCATGAAACTCGCCGTGAAATCCCCGCGTGCGGGCTCCGTTGAGAATAAGCGGTGCGATACGTGGATTTCGATCACCGGCATACAGGGCAAACATCGGCCCTTCCACACCGATCGACATGCGATTGCGCGGTTGCTGTAATGCTGACTCGTCTGTTGTCAGGTACAGCTTTACGGGAAACCGGAAGGCGCCATACTGGCCTTCGGCATCGGCCCGGACGGCATAGCTCCGGACCGGCTCCTGCCGCAGGTCGCGCAGGCCGGAGATATCTGAGTTCCGTGTATCGATGAGCGTCTTGCCCTTAAAGTCAGCGCGCCTGCGCCGGGAAGGGGAGGCCGCGACTCCGCCGTCGTCCCCTTCGACAATGAAATGCCACGCCAGGTCGGGCAGTCTCTTTCCAGACAGGAGGCGACCCGACAAGAGAATCTCGTGGCGACCAGACCCCAGTCGTGCGGAATGCAGTAGCCGTACAGATTCGGTCGAGATCTTCGCGCTTCGTGTCAGGTTCTGACCATCGACGAACACCTCGACGGTGCTCTCGTCGAGAGCCGACGCACCTTCCATCGCAACGTATACGAACAACTGCCCGTCGCTGATGACCTGGGCGGGAGTGGGACTCTGAACGTACCAGCCGGCATCCTGCGCCCGGGCAGTCTGCAGACTCAGCGCGAACAGCAGTGTCGCGACAGGTACAGAATATCTAAAGAGTGGACTATGCAACTTCCGGGTGTACAGGCGGGGTACCTGCGAGAAGTTCTAGGAGTACGTGTTCAGTTCAGTCGGCTTGTGAGAATCCCGAATAGCTTAAGTATAGCGTTCGCCCGTCTTCTAGTCGGCGACCAACAGAGACTGCTGGCTCACCGGACTTACGCCGCCCGCGCGACCGATCCGGCTTATGAGGATATCATATCTGGCACGGGGAGTAAATTTTGATACGTCGACCACCCACTTGTTTTCGGTGAGCTCGACTGTTTCTAAAACCTGATCGCCCTGAGCGTCGAATATTTCGATGCGATACACAGAGTTCGTGAGCTTTACCTCGCCTGGCCACGTGAACTCAAGATGGCCTGCACCGGACGGTAGCATGATCACTGGTCTGGTATCAAGTTGCGTTGGCTGGCCATCCACACTGCTGCGGACTTTGTCATCGAAGCTCTCTTGAATCGGCGAGAAACCCGGAAGCGGAATGACGGTGCGCGACGATGGCAGAAACATCAACATCACGAAGACGCCTGCGGCGAACGCCACCGCCGGCTGGGTCCATCGAAGGCCGGCCAGATTCTGCAACGATTCAAGAACTCGTTGTCCGAACTGTGCCACTCCCAGGGCCTCCGAATGACTCGGAACGGGCTTCTTCATCGCCTCCATAACGGAAACAGGTGTTCTCAGTGCTTGCGGTACCGTTCCGGCAAGCTCCTTCTCCAGCGATGAGAACCGATCGTAGCAGTCGTAGCACGATGCGATGTGCTCTGTAACCTGATTGCGCTGGCCGCCGGTTAATCCGTTGTCGATGTACGCGGCTAGCACGACTTCCTGGACATGCCCATCGTCGTCGGTCCGGTTATCTTCGTCATCGGCGTCAGCCAGGTTCGAAATCATCATATGCCGGCCGGCGCTTCGCAACGACTTGACGCGGTCAAGTTCTTCGCGACACGCATTGCAATAGACAATGTGTGCGGCAACGGCCTTGCGGACTGCAGGTTCGAAGCCTCCCTGCAAGTAGCGCGAGACGTCCCCAAACGACATCTGTGATATCGGACAGGCGGAGTCCTGTTGTGTTTGTTGCATACCCATGTTGTTACCCATGCGCGAGGCGAGATGCGCTCTCAGAATTGCGCGCGATGCCCATGTTCTTAAGTAGTGCTTTGAGCCCCTTCGAGGAAACCGTGTTGTCTGCGGCGTCATCATCCAGCCAGTCGTGCGCGTCGTTCAGAATGTCGCGGTGACGTGACTGGAGTTGGTCTCCAAGTTCCTTCAGGATGTAGTCGACGGACTGATAGATCGTATGGATCGTGACCTTGCCGGATCGGGGCGAGACCGGAAGACCAAGCTTGAGTTTGTCTACTCGGGCCAGAATGACCTTTGCGTCAAGCTCCTTGTCGAATACCATGTCCAGAAGAATTTTGTTTGGTTCTGGCTGTTCGCTGATAAGGTCGCACACCGCTTCCCAGATGCGCTCGACGGCCTGTTGCAGCGGTATCGCACGCGGTGCCGTTGGATCGTCTCCATGTCCAAGTTCCTCGAGCGAACTCTCGACCTTCCGAAGAATGAGATGGAGATTGCCGTTGGCCATCAGTGCATGTGTGATTCGTTCCTGCGCCATTGCAACGTCGTCCGGACTTACGCCGGTGTTCCGCGAGATTGTTTCTGTCGGACGCTGCATGACCATTTGTCGATAGACACGTTGATCCACTTTCGAAAGACGCTTGACCTCGTCCGGTAGCGTGATCTGGTCCACCCGCAACTTGCGTTTATGGCGGATCCAGTCGGTCCGGAGGTTGCCGTGCAACACGGAGGCGACGAACGTCTCCATTTGCGCGCGGCCGTCGAAGTGCTTCAGCTTTCCAGTCTCCTTTTTAGCATTGTAGAAGTACTCGAAGATGAACGCGTAGATCTCAAGCCCGTCGTCGCATCCAGGCCGGTCATCGGAACTCGGCTTTACGGATTCGGCGGCAAGGGCATGAAATACGCAGAACACGCTTCCCTTGTTATGCGGGCAGGCTTCGTTGCATAGCTGCCACGACCTTCGCCAGATTCTGTCAGAGAACGCCTGTACAAACCGATTCCACGCGTGCGCGTCGCCGCCAAAAATGCGCTGGACCCACTTGAGGTCCTCTGCATGAGGTTTACGACTGGTGGACATCGATCAGTTCAGTAGCCTTAATAGGACGGATAGGCGGTTCTCTTTCAGCAGATTACTCCCGTGTCAGGGCGTTGACTATTGCGTAATGGCCTCCACGAGGGCGTCCATGTCGACCTGGCCCCACCCAAAACGAGCATTCTTGCCCGGTGTGCCGTCCGGCTGGACGGCAAACCGTCTCAGGTAGTCGTAGGCTTCCTCAACGCTCCATCCCGGGTGGCGCGACACAATCAGGGCCATGGCGGCCGCTACTCTCGGCGCGGCAAATGAAGTGCCTCGAATGCGGCCTTCACCGAATTCGACGGTTCCGTCGGCCGAGAAGTCCGGCCGGATCCTTCCGTCGTTCGTGGGCCCCTGTGAGCTATGAGTCAACTCATTGGCGCCCACAGGAATAACAGATCTGGAATCCGTCGTGGCCAGCCCGCTGGCGAGACTGCTCAAGGCCACGGGACCAGGAGTCGAGCCTTCCGGGGGCGGGGAGACGTACAGCTCGAATTCCGTTCCGCGGGCGGCCGGATCGGGTGTGCCGCGCTTGCGGAACACCTTTACATAGTAGGATCGCGTTCCGGGGTAGATGGGCCGAAAGGCTCGTACGCGCTCGACGGGCTGTGCATACTCGGTCGGTCCCTGAACGCTTCGAGAAGCGTACGGACGGCCTCGTCGATCGAGCAGAAGCTCGCCGGCGGCATTGTACAGCTCGATATCGAGATCCACACGCGGGTCTCCGCCCCAGTCGTTCCAGCTCAGCAGGAAGTTGTAGAAGCGGCCGTTGGTCAGCTTCACCTCCAGCATTTCCGCAAAGGGATCGAAGTCATGGATGCCGTCCGAATCGCTGTCACCATACTGGGCCTGCCAGTGGCTCTCCGCGAAGTTGCCGGCTGCCGCCACCAGCGGTGTCTTGGTGCCGAGCAGTTGCGCGATGCGTCGGGAGAAGTAGGATGAACCGTCGTAGTGGTCGTACGCGTTCGCCCAGGAGACCGAACACGTAATCACACTCACGCCGAGTTCGTGAACGACGTAATCCAGTGCGTGATGGAATTCCGGCTCTGTATCGAAATTGACCAGATGTACGGTAGCGTTCGGCGGAAGATGCTCACCGAGTGCCTGTACCACGGCCGAGGCGTGGCGTGAATCCGCACTGCCCGAACCCTCGATGCGTTCGTCGGCACGGAAGGAGTAGAAGCGGAGGTTGGCCTCCGGAAGCAGGGCCTGGATCGCCGCCGGGTCAAATCCGAACTCGAAGACGGCGACATCGACCGGTGCAAAACGGGAATCGCCCGCGGCAATGCCCTTGACCGACGACAATATCAGCGGCCGTTCGCCTGACGCTATTTCAGGTGCCGCAAGATATTCGTGTGGTGAAGGCATTGTCACAAGATCCACGAGGTCCAGATCGGCGAGCGCCGACAGGGCCGAGTACGCGATAGAAATCTGAATCCAGGGACCTTCGACCAACTCGAGTGTCGCGCCAATTCCCTCCAGTGCGTCCAGCAGGGTCGGGTCGACGAAATCGGTGCCGGCCTGAATAAGCACGCGAACCAACGTCGAATCCCGGCCCTCTGCCCTCGCCGATTCTAACTCACCCTGGAGTTCGTACGAGAGCTTGTCCTCGCGCTCGAGTGTGAACGCGACCGGCCTCGACTCAGCGACCGGCGTTTTCGCAGAATCCAGCGCCGCCACTCGAACGAAGTAAGTGGCACCCGCGTCGAGGAGCTCTTCATCGGGTGGATAGGGCATTGACGAACCGGCTAGTTCGTTCTCCCAGATGGGGATAGAGGTTTCGAAGCTGTCGCCGCCCTTGCGAACGCTCAGCAGGAAGGATGACACGGATGACGAATCAGGTCCGCTGAACAGCCAGGCGAACGTCGGCTCGGGCTCGAGAATGATCTGTCCGTCCACAGGCGAGAGAACCTGTATATCGGGTTCGTCGGCTACCGCTCGATCACCATCTTCGGCGCGGTCCAGGATCTCGACCGCTGCATAGTCTTCCGAGTCACCTATTGTGGCCACCACGGCTGCGACACCGCTCTGTGGCCCCGCAGTAAAGACGCCATTCTCGTCTATGGATCCCATGTGATCGGGAACGACGGTCCACACAGGCACACGATCGTAAATCGGGATGTCGTTCATGTCCTGCACCGACGCCTCAAAGAACGCCGTCTCACTCGTCGCGACGATCGCCTCCTGCGGCTCGACTCGCAATTGAACGCTCGGCAACTCCGTGCCATCGTCTTCCTCGCTCAGCGGGTTGTCGATGTCTTCGACGACGAACCATCGCATTTCACTCGGAAAGCGTTCGTCTCCAGAAGATGTCGTACTAATGGCATCGATCTGCCAAGCGTAGCGGCGACCTGACACGAGTTCTTCAGCCGCGTTCGGGTATACAAACGTCCCGGGAGCGACGTTGCTCTGCTCGAACACGGGCAGGCTTGCAACGATATCCTCAGCGGAGGACTGACCGGGCTGAACTTCGTATAACGAAAAGTTGAAGCGCGTGGCATCCGAGAACCACTGGAATATGGGATACGGTGTGGGAATCAAATCAGGCTCCTGATCCAACGGTGTGCCCGGTCCCACCAACTCGATCTGTGTTCCGGAATTCGTCGTCGTGATTACTCCTGTGTCCGTGCCAACCTCTCCACCGGTCGCAAGGTCGATGACGCGGAGAATGAAATAGTAGTCGTCCGGCGGCAGGAGTCCTCGCTCGGTCGCCAGCTCGATGACCAAGTTTCCGGCGTCACCGAGCTCGTAGGTGTCAAAGTCCTGATTCGTCAACATCACCGTCTGAGCGGCACTTACAGCGCCCAGATCGAGGGAGGCTGTGCCCAGGAATCCAAACGACTCCGATTCGACGTCAACCTCGATTCTGAGAGGTCTCGTTTGTGTCCCTGCTGTCAGGAAAACACGAAATACGACCGGTGATGCTGCGGGTCGCACGGGGTCGAAATCGGCGAGTCGCAGCGTTTCAATGGGTTGAACCTCGATTCGCACAACGAGGTCACCGGATTGCGCGTACGCATCCGTGGACGGGCCCAACAGGCAGTAAACGGCCAGAAGAGCTCCAAATACGGCTTTTCGGAGCAGCATAGAAATCACGGCATTCTGAAGAGGTGACGGCATACCGACATTGATCCCTATTATCGACTGTTGGCGATCCATGTTTAGGATCGAAGGCCGCAAAGGCACGTTTGAGGCAACCCGAATCCACGGCTCCAGAGCCCTTCTACGGTGTGCGCAGAGGTCGGGCGAAACGCGATCTCGTGTTCGAAGTTTACGAAAGGCCCCCATGCAACTACAAAACAGTGAGACTGTGGACCGACTGAGTCTCCTTCTCGAGTACCTGAAGGAAGATCCGGGTGATGCGTTTACGCGATTCGCACTTGCCATGGAGTACGTGAAGACGGGTAATGAAGATCGCGCTCTGGAGACATTCGAAGCGCTGGTTGGCGATCAGCCCGATTATGTCGGAACCTACTATCACCTGGCGGCACTTTACCTGCGGAAAGGCCTGACGGATGAAGCACTGGAGACGTACCGGGCCGGCATTCGCATCGCGGATCGGCAGCGAGATACACATGCACGTGCGGAATTGCAGTCAGCGCTTCTGGAAGCGGAGGGATTTGGCTTCGATGATGAATAAGAAGGCGCTCAGCGTGACGCTG
This sequence comes from Rhodothermales bacterium, assembly GCA_013002345.1. NCBI lineage: Bacteria > Pseudomonadati > Rhodothermota > Rhodothermia > Rhodothermales > Rhodothermales bacterium. Next base: position 12,979 of record JABDKH010000135.1, on the reverse strand, counting down.
CTTGTTGCGTTCGTCTCGATACTCGCTATCGTTCCGACCATCCGGCCAGCCCTCGGTCAGAATAACGGACAGCCGCCTGTGGAGTATGTCGTTCGCAGCGGAGACACGCTCTTCAACATCGCACGTCGGTTCGACATCACGGTTGGTATGCTGAAGGAGGCCAACGCGCTTTCGGGAGATCAAATACGCGTCGGACAGGTGCTGACTATTCCGTCTCGTACCGAGCCACTGGCCAGACCTGACACGACAGGCGACGGGTACGTGCCCACCGACCCACCGGCGCCGGCTGGTGTCGAAGCACCGGTGGACGGCGCACCCAGAAGTCTTCCCTCGGAGACCCCGGCGGCCCGCGTTGATTCTGTGACCGTGATGTTCGACCCAGTGGCAGATTCGGCGGAGGTGGCACAAGTTGACCGGATGGCCGACGGACCGGGTGCGCAGCTCGGATTACTTACGGTCCAACAAGGTCAATCGCTGTATGACATCGCCCTCGCGACAGGCCTCTCAGTTGACAGCCTGCTGCTGCTAAATCCCTGGGTGGCAACGTTTTTGCCCGAAGGTGCCAAACTGGGAGTTCCGGTCGAGTACGCCTCTGCAACCTACACCGTAAAGCGGGGTGACACGCTGTTCAAGATCGCGCGCGAAACCGGCACGACGGTTGGAGCGATCCGGACTGCGAATCAGCTGGCTGGAGATGTCATTCACGTGGGACAGGTACTGGTTGTGCCGTCCACGAAAGTCAGCTCAGGTTCGTCCGGATTCGCGACGTTACCGGTCGTCGGGTCCGGTGAGGCGCGGGTGTATTCGGAGCGCTTCGTCGGGCGACTTATGGCCGCGGGCCGTCCGTACAACCCGGATGATTTCACTATTTCCCACAGTGACTTACCGATCGGCAGTATTGTGCTGCTCTCCAGTCCGGAGACCGATCAGCAGACGTTTGCGGAGGTAATGGATCGTCTGCCGACTTCCGCCGGCTACCTTATCGATGTGTCGCGTGCGGTGAGTCGCGTGTTCGAGACTTTCACGGGAGGTAACCTTCAGGTTGAACTTCGCGTAGTGCGATACGGACCGTCGGTCCACTGAAAACATCGCGGCGTATTTTCCGGCCCTACCTGATGGACTACTTCAAAGCGACCAGAACAGCTACCTACGGCTTCCTGAGCGCAATTCCGCTGTTTCTGATCTATGAGGTCTCGATCCTGCTTGTGAATCACGGCAGCCCGGCAGGTGTACGCGTCGGGGCGGACGTCTGGATGAAGCAGATCCTAACGGCGATTGGCGCTCCCGGGATGATCGCAGTGGGCGTTGCGGTGCTGGCCATCGGTGTGGCGGTTTTCGTCAAGGATCGCGGGCGCAAGATCCCTGTTCGCGCTTCCTACCTTGCAGGCGTTGTCGCAGAGAGTACGCTCTATGCCGTGGTCGTAGCCATTCTCGTTTCGTCTACGGTCAGCGTATTGCTCGCGATGGTACCGCAGTCGAACCCGACCCAGATCGGATTATTTGCGAAGCTGTCTCTGTCAGTGGGCGCGGGTCTTTACGAGGAACTCGTGTTCCGCGTGATACTGGTCGGGGGGATGTTCTGGTTACTTCAACGGCTGAGCGATTCGCGACGTGCGGCCTACATAGTGGCGGCTGTCACTGGCGCGCTTCTGTTCAGTGCGGTGCACTACATCGGTGTCTTTGGCGACCCGTTCACGATCGGGTCGTTCCTGTTCCGGTTTTTGTTCGGGCTTGCCATGAACGTCATCTTTCTTGTTCGGGGTTTTGGCGTGGCCGCCTGGACGCATGCCCTGTACGACGTGATGGTGGTCACCCACCTGCTCGGATAGACCGGGGCATGAATCCGATGCCCGGGGCCCGCCGTATACACCTGGTTCGATTCCGTGAAAATGCTGAGGTATTGACATAAATGACGAATGGATTGCGCACAGCCGCGCTGATGGCTGTAATGATGGTCCTGTTTGTGCTGGTCGGCGATGCGATCGGCGGTCGGAGCGGGATGATAATGGCCTTCGGCTTTGCCCTGCTCATGAACTTCGGCAGCTACTGGTTCAGTGACAAGATTGTCCTGAAGATGTATCGTGCGACGGAAGTGGGTCGGGGCGAGGCGCCGGAGTTGTATGATATGGTTGACAGACTTCGCCAGCGGGCGCAGCTTCCCATGCCCAGGGTGTACGTGGTTCCATCCGATCAGCCAAATGCGTTTGCCACGGGTCGGAATCCGAAGCATGCCGCTGTGGCGGTGACGAACGGAATCGTCCGACTGCTGGACAAGGACGAGCTGGAGGGTGTGATTGCGCACGAGCTTGCGCACGTCAAGAACCGTGACATACTGACGTCGTCGGTGGCGGCGGGCATCGCGACGGGCATCACAATGGTGGCACGTTTCGGGTTCTTCATGGGAGGCAATCGCGATCGTGGCGGTGCGCTGGGAGGGATCTTGATGTTGATTCTGGCGCCGATTGCCGCGATGCTAATCCAGATGACGATCTCCCGGACCCGCGAGTTTGCAGCCGACCGGGACGGTGCCGCGATCTGCGAGAAGCCTCGTGCGCTGGCTTCCGCGCTGGAGCAGCTTCAGGCGGGCGCACAGCGTGTTCAGATGAACGGGTCGCAGGCAACCGCCCACATGTTCATCGTGAATCCATTCTCTGGCGCGATGGCTGGTTTCGCCAAGCTCTTCTCAACGCATCCGCCGACGAATGAGCGGATCGCGAGACTGATAGAGATGGACCAAAGGGGTGTGCTGGCCGGCGCATGAAATCGGTTAAGCGTGGTGCGGGTGGACGTGGTCTAACCGCGCGTGATGCACGTTGTAATCGTTCTCCTGTTCGACTAACTTTGCGCGGGCCTTTCCCGGCCTGGCTCAAGTATCTGTAATCCCACCAACAATCCCACCATTAATCCCATGTTCAAGCCACGTATTCTGGTCGCTGCCGTAGGCCTCTCGTTTCTGTTGTCTGTTCCATCTGTTGGTCAGGGCACGACCATCGACATCGGGCCGCGCCTTGGAGCCGACGTTCTCGGAGATGTTGAAGAGGTCTTTCTCGGCCTCGACGTGCGTCTGGGCATTCCTGCCCTGCCCGTCGCAGTGAACCCGACGTTTGACTACTACCTGACAGATAGCGGTTTTGATTTCTACCAGTTGAGTGTAAACGCACTGCTGAATATCAACGCGCCTGGTATGCCGACCATATCACCGTACGTCGGTGCGGGTCTCGGTATTGCGAGGACGTCTGTCGACATTGATCTGGGCGGTTTCGGAAGTGTCAGCGGTGACGACACGGACATCGGGATCAATTTGATCGGCGGCGGTTCGATCGACGCCGGCTCGTTCCATCCGTTCGCGCAGGTTCAGGTCACGTTGCTGGGCGACATCAACCTCATCAGCGCCACGGTCGGTGCCCTGTTCCGGATCAAGGGCTAGCAATAGACGGCCCCTGCATTGTACCCGGTCGTCGCGGCGAGCCCGGCGCAGCGATATTGTCGCACGCCGATGCTCGCCGCTTCGCCGTCCGGGGTGAGGCAGGCCGCACTGTCTCCGGCCGTCCTTCGTCGCAAGCAGAGGTGATTCGCGAGGGCGGTCATCCGATTTCTTCGGGCCTTGCTAGCTCGCTGCCGGAGCTCGCGCTGTCGGATCACTTTGTTATTGCCTGGCCGGCAGCGATCCCGGATTCACCTTTCGGTGACGGCGCTTTCCCGCCGCTCCGCCAGGTCGCTTCTTTTTCGAAGATTCAGAGTCCGCATTGCGAATTTGGTTCGAGTTTCGTTCCTGCGGCGCGCAAACGGTACCCTTTACGAACTCCAGCGGTAATATTTACGGCTGATGCACGGATTCAGGTATTCAGGCGCACGGGTCCCGTCTCGATCACATGACATGGTTCGGTGATCAAGGGCCACGTGAATGCAGCAAATTGAGAGGATAGCATGCTTAGAGGACTTCAGCGGACGGCCACGATTGCGACCGCCCTGACCATGATACTCATCGGACTCATCGAGGTCGATGTCGCGAATGCGCAGGACGAGATGGTGAAGGCGGGCACGTACGACAATGGCAAGATGTGGACGTTCGACTATCCACCAGCCGAGTTCTTCAGGACCGAGTACGGTATCGAAGCCGGCGACGACTGGTTTGAGAAGGCGCGTTTGAGCGCATTGAGACTTCCAAACTGCACGGCATCGTTTGTGTCGCCCACCGGGCTTGTGATGACCAACCACCACTGTGCCCGAGGCGCGCTTGCCCAGGTTTCACAGGAGGGAGAGCAACTGCTGGATAAAGGCTTCTACGCGCGCTCGCTCGAAGAAGAACGTCCGGCGCCCATGCTCTGGTTGGACCAACTCGTTGCCATCGATGACGTCACCGATGAGGTGTACGCTGCGCTTGAAGGTGCGGAGACGATTGCCGAGAGATCCAGTGCGCGATCGGATGCGATCAACGCGATACAGGAACGCAAGCTGAACGAGGCGGGTGGTGAGGACAGCGGTCATGTGGTTCAGGTCGTCTCTCTCTACAGTGGAGGCCGCTATTCGGCGTACACGTTCCGCAGGTACTCTGATGTTCGAATCGTGATGGCGCCCGAGATTGCGATGGGTCACTTCGGAGGCGACCATGACAACTTCACGTTCCCGCGCTACGCGCTCGACATGTCGTTCCTTCGTGTCTATGTAGACGGTGAGCCCTATCGCACCGAAGATTACTTCAAGTGGAGCGTCGACGGGGCGGAAGAGGGTGATCCGGTGTTCGTGATCGGCAACCCGGGTTCCACGAACCGCCTCGAATCCGTCGCACAGCTCGAGTACCGACGAGACTATCGCGACAAGCTTCTTCTCGAGTTTTTCCGTGATCGGCTCCGGGCACTGAGGGATGCCTACGCGGTGACGAATGATGACCGCGTTCGCACGACCATGCTCAGCGCGAGCAACGTGGAGAAACTCTACACCGGGCGTGTAAAGGGACTGAACGACGCCAACATCATGGCTCGTCGCGCCGACTCGGAGCGCCAGTTCCTCGAGGCAATCGCCGCCGATCCGGCGCTCCAGGCGGAGTACGGAACACTGATCGAGGACCTTGCCGCTCTTCAGCCGTCCAAGGCGGAGTTCGAGGCCGAGTTCATCACGTTTCTTGCGATGGCTCCAGGCTCTGCATGGACTTCAGTAACCTTGCAGCGCGCGTTGATGGCTCAGCGGATGTTAAGTCAACAGGCCGACGGAGCGTCCGATGAGGCGATAGAGAGCATGAAGGACGGGCTGCTCGGGATATCTGACGGCGCCGAGGTCCTGGACCGAAACTACTTGACGGGTCGGATTGCGATAGCTCAGAAATATCTGGGAAGTGATGCGAGTGTCGCGCTGTACATGGACGGTCGGTCGGCAGAGGATGTGGCTCAGCATATTCTCGATGAGAGTGTCCTGACGACCGCGGAGGCCACTGCTGCAGCCGTGGAAGCCGGAACGCTGACTATGGATGATCCGGCAGTGATGTTTGTCGAATCCTGGGCGCAGCGCCTGGCGGATTACCAGAGTGGGTTCGCCGGCCTCACGGCTCAGGAGGGTGAACTCGGCAGCAAGCGCGGCCGCGCACAATACGATGTCTACGGCCTCTCTGTCCCTCCGGACGCCACGTTCTCACTACGGATCGCTGACGGCGTGGTACAGGGATATGAATACAACGGGACCGAAGCACCTCCGTACACGACCTTCTACGGGTTGTACGACCACTACCATTCTTACCACGGTTCGGAAATTGCACACGAATGGGACCTTCCCGAACGCTGGCTAAACCCACCGGCGGAGTTTGACCTTTCGACACCGATCAATATCGTATCCACAAACGACATCATCGGTGGTAACTCCGGCTCGCCGATGGTCAGCAAGGATCTTGAAGTGGTCGGGCTCGTCTTCGACGGGAATATCGAAAGCCTGCCCAGTGCGTACATCTTCACGACGGATGTGAACAGGAGCGTGTCTGTTGACGCCCGCGGCATTCTTGAGTCGCTCGATTCGATGTTCGACATGGACCGAATCGTGCTTGAACTCACGACGGGTCAACTGGTCGGGACGGAGGCCGAAGCGGATGCGGTCCGTATGGCCCGGTAATCGGCAACACATGTGATGAGTTGCAAAGGGCCCGGCATCTGTCGGGCCCTTCTGTTTCTGCAGGCGCGGGTCACGGACGGTTAAAGTGCCAGAACTGGCGGCATTACTCGGTAGCCACCGGACGCGATCGCAGCCGCGCCTCGTGTTGACTATTGACCCGCGAACGCCTGGGGTATGTGGCACCCCGTCCGTCCGTCCTGGTCTCAGCCGCGAACACTCTTGAGCGCTGCGATCGCCTGATCTGCAGCTTCGCGTGCTGCCTGTGCAGCTTCCATTGCCTTTCTTGCGGCATCCTGGGCCTCGAGTGCAGCTTCACGAGCGTCGGCTGTAGAGTCTCGTACAGCCTCCTCGCAGGTCTTCTCTGCCGCCTTCCGTGCAGCGTGAACCGCCCTGTCGGCGGTTTCACGAGCCGCTTGCCTTGATGCCCACTCCGCCGACTCCCGCGCGAGTCGCTGTGATGCCTGATCCATACCCTCTCGCAGAGTGCGGGCGGAGGCCTCTTCCGCGGCATCGCTGAGGAGGCGCCGGGATGTTGCTTCGGCTACTTCCCGGGCCGCTTGTCGCGAAACACGCTCCTCCACTTCACGCGATGCCTGCTGCGCAGCCCTCTCACCAGCCTCGCGTGCCGCTTCTCTCGCTTCGCGCTCCGCCATGTCCCATGCAGCTCCAATCAGTGCTCTGTTGGTCGCCGGCTTTCTCGGTGAGTTGTTCTCGCTGTCTATTTCGTATTTCCGCGTCATTGATTTCTCCAATCGTTAACGTCTACCCTCTGGAGCGACAGACCAGAACACCGTGACCTGAGTCTGTCGCGCATGCGACGGGACGCAGTATGTGGGCGGTGCCGGCGTGCAGCAATTACTCCAGGGTCGGTCCAATTCTACAGTATGCACCTCAGTGTATAGCGTGGACTCAATCATGAATGACGGTCAATCCTTGCAGGCGATGTAGGCATACTCCGGTAGTGACAAGTATCGTCACGCATTGCGTGCGACTGAACAGCCCTCGGCGAGGAATTCGCTTCTATCCAGGCCGCGATTGTCACGCGGTCGGCCAACCATCATGATGCACCGAAACCAGAATGCGGCGACTCCGCGCGACTCAACCGGGAGCCCGGAAGGGGCGTTGCCGCCCATGAACTGCTTCCTGCAATTATGGTCTCCTGAGCGGTTTTAGCCGCCAGCGGGACTGATCAGGGATACAAGATCCGCCCGCCCGGACCAAGTTGGGGGCCGGGGCATACAATAACAGGATTAATATCAATCGCTTGACAACAAGTGATTTACAAGACACAAGAACGGAGGGGTCATGTCGCTGCCAGAATTGAAGTCCGCAGAACTGGGAGGAATCGAGGGAACCGGTTACGCCTTTACGACAAGTACATTTGACGGAGATGCGATCCAGGGTATTTTCTTTGCCGATGAAGCAACGGAGGGCAAGGCCGAGGCTCTCATTGAAAGTGATGCCGTCCCGTTTAGCGGAGTGCTCTACAAGCGAAACCGATCGGGGTCAGTCACGCAGAAGAAGGTGGATCTTGATGTGGACGTGACCAAGATGAGCAGTGTGGCATTCGGCGATCGTCTGGACTTTGTTGTTGTAGAGGAATCGGACTGACGACTGGGGCGCGCGGGATCACCGCGCATCCTGTCCCATGATGAAGTGCTCACCCAGTACCTCGGCGAAGCGGTCGGTGAGCATAGTGACGTCGTCTTCGTTGAATACCATCGGTGGCTTGATCTTCAGCACGTTGTGATCGGGGCCGTCGGTACTCAGAAGGACTCCAAGATCACGCATTCGATTGATGATGTAGGAAGCCACCCGGGGTGCCGGTTGGCGGGTTCCTGGTGCGACGATCTCGACTCCAACGAATAGTCCACTGCCGCGGAGGTCTCCCAGCACGGGGTGCTCGACCGCAAGGGACGACAGGCGCTCGACAAGAGTGCGTCCGGTCCGCAGGGCGTGCGCCTGAAGACCATCATCGCGAATCACGTCAAGAACAGCCAGCCCGGCTGCACAGGACACCGGATTCCCTCCGTACGTGTTGAAGTACTCCATGCCGTTGGCGAACGACGCGGCGATATCCGCCGTCGTTACAACGGCCCCCAGTGGATGTCCGTTGCCGACAGGTTTGCCCATCGTGACTATGTCCGGCACGACGTCCTGCGTTTCGAATGCCCAGAAATGTGTGCCGACGCGACCGAATCCGACTTGCACCTCGTCCGCAATGCAGACCCCGCCTGCCGAACGGGTCTGCTCGTAAATGGAAAACAGATACCCTTCGGGCAGCATGATCTGTCCGGCGCAGCTCAATGCCGACTCGGCGATCAGAGCAGCGACCCGGCGACCCCCATCCTGGATCGCGACAAGCGCGGGCTGGATCTCATCCGCGTATGACCGTGCCGGGTCAGGCGAGGCCGCGTGGAGTCCACGAAAGCTGTCGGGCGCAGGTATCTCATGTACATGAGGCGGTACGGCTGCGCCGCCGGGCCCGCGCGACTTGTACGGGCTGATCTCGATCAGACTTGTCAGGTGCCCGTGGTACGCGGCGCCGAGTACGACAAAATCTGTTCCCCCTGTGTGTGCCCGCGCCATCCGAAGCGCAAGGTCGTTCGCTTCGCTGCCGGAGTTCACGAGAAAGCAGACGCTGAGCGGCTCCGGAAGCGTCGCAGTAAGACGCTCGGCATAGCGTACGAGGCCCTCGTGCAGGTACCGCGTGTTCGTATTCAGAACGGCCGCCTGATCGGCGATCGCGCGCACCACTTGCGGGTGACTGTGGCCGACATGCGCGACGTTGTTAACACAATCCAGGTAACGACGGCCGTCAACGTCATAGAGATGCGCACCACGGCCGCGAACGATATGCAACGGGCTGCGATACGACAGGCCTACGTTCGTTCCGATGTGCTTTCTCCGCAAGCCCAGGACGTCCGCGGACTCCAACCGCGCAGCGGGGAATGCAGCTCGAGGTATTTGCAGAATCAGGTTGGGGTCCGGACAGATGCTTGTCCATACGGCCCGCCGGCTGGCTTCGGCCACTCCCGGGAAGTTGCCCTCCATGCCGAGCATGTTCGTGACGAGCTGGATGTGCAGATGCGGTGGCCATCCACCGTTCTCGGTAGACTCCCCGAGTTCAGCAAATGGTTCGCCACGGGGCACCGTTTGTCCCGGCTGAAGCCGGTCCAGGGAGGAGCGACTGAGATGCCCGTACAGGGTATAAAAACTCTCGTCGTCCGCTAGCCTGTGTTCGAGAATGACCGTTGGTCCGTAGTCGAGGTCGAGGTCGTTGTCACGCAGGCTGTGGACTGTAGCGTCGAAAGGAGCGAGTACCGGAGAACCGGCCGGAGCGAACAGATCAATGCCGAGGTGGATCGTTCGCGGCTCGCTGCCGGGCAGACCAAACTGAGCGGCGGTATAGCACACTCGGGCTTCATTGTACCGTCCGATTCCGACGACCGCACCGGCGTCGTTGATCTGATCCGCGATCAACTTCGACCAGACATCAGCATCGCCCGTGTCGTCTTGAGCTGCCGCGTTCGTCGATGCAACGCTCAGGTCGATCACGCACACCGGATCCGTGACAAGATCATACGTGAGGACAGGTCGTTCTCCGTTCGCCGACGTCAGGTAGTCTACGACCGCCGCAGAGCGGGTGCATGGAGTCAGGCCACACGCATCGCGGAAGGCGTAGTGCGCAAAATCGGGGTGGACCCTCTTGAGCTGATCCAACAACCTCCACACCGCATCTTCCGAAACTGTGTGATATGCGTCCTGACTGTGATCCGGATGCTGCTGAGACCACAGTGCCGAGAATGTGCTGCTCAGCGCCAGACGCGTGAGGATCAACGTGAAGAGAAGTTCAAGCTCCTCCTCTTCGATGCGAAGCACGCTGTTATATCCTCGGATCAGATCGCACGCCGCCCCGACAGGGTCCGCTTCGTCGAGCATCACATAGGCGCACGCAATGGCGACTTCGTTTACGGTCTGCGTGAGAACCGTGTCACCGAAATCGAGCAAACCGGTGACCATCGGTGTTCCGTCTGACCCGCAGTCGACGAGAATATTGTAGTCGTTCGCATCGGCGTGGATGACGCTTTTTCGAAGTCCGGCCATCGCTGGCTCGACGATGTCCGAATGACGATCAAAAATCGCCTGGATTCGGTCTCGCCGTTCGTTCTCTCGAATATCCCCGACCAACCGGGCCGCGTTTGGGGCTCTGGCCAGGTCCCACTCGAACACTCGCTCCATCGCCGCGTGCCGATAGTCCAGCAACGCCCGATCAAGCTGTCCCAGAATGCGGCCCAGCTCCTCGCGGAGTGTTCCGGTCTTCGGTTTGAAATCAGCAAAGTGGTTTCCGGGCAGAAAAGACAGGAGGCGGGCGTGGCGCGGATGCCCGTCAAGGGTGACTGTAGCAAACGCCGTCCCGGACGACGCGCGACGATGGCGGGGGAGGGGCAGGTGTGGATGAATCGAAAGAGCGTGCTCGACAACGGACGTCTCAAAATCGATCAGATCTTGTGCCGTGCCTCCCGGCGCGATCTTCAGTACGAACGGGCCATCGTTTGTGTCGACTCTGTAACACTCGTCGTGATAGCCATTCAAAGGTGTCACGGCTGTGGCCATCAGGCCAAAAGGCTTCAGAGTGGTGAGAACGGATTCTCGCGTGTTATCGGTCACGTATCCATTGGGGTCTCGTTGTCTCGCATTCCCAAAATAGACAACGCTCCCGAACGGCCATAGACCATCCGGGAGCGTCCCTCACAAACCAGTGCGTGTCAGGGCGATCAGCGAATAAGCACGACCTGTCGGTATCGCGAATAGTCGCCCGACTCGATCCGGTAGAAATACACACCGGCCGGGAGATCATCCGCGTCGAAACGGGCCTGGTACGTGCCCGGACCATGGAAGCCGTCCGCAAGCGTGGTGACCCGGCGTCCCAGCGTGTCGTAGACATCGAGCGTGACCACCCGGCCATCAGAGACGGCGTACTCAACCACGCTTGACTGGGAGAACGGATTCGGATAGCTGGAGAGGAGGCTAACGGCCGACGGCAGGTCGTTCAGATCGTCGACGGCCGTTGAGAGAGAGTAGAAGATCTGGAGTTGGGGCGGGTTGGTGCCCTCGCGACTGTCATATCGTTTGGCAGTCCCGGAAATCGCCTCATTCCCGACCAGGATCCAGCCAAAGTTATTGGCGGCGTCGTCGAGCCAGGCCTGCACGTCCGCGACCATGCCTGCGGACGAGCCCCAGGTGTAGCTGCCGACGCTTCCTACACTGGCCGTGCCAGACGCTGTTGCATCGAAGTCTCCTCCCGGGTTCGTCCACGTTCCCGTATCGAAGAAGGTATGCAGCCATGTCACGTCTCCGGTCGCTGCAGTGCCACCCGCGCCTTCCTCTCCCGGGGCGTCTGAGTTACCCTCGCCCCAGTCGGCGGTGAGTCTGTGAAGCGTCGCGTCGTGGTTGCCTGAAATGGTTTTCGTCATCATCATCGACAGTTTTACGCTGTCGATGGTCGCCCCCACAGGCACCTCGCCGGCTACGTCGAAGTGCAGCACCGCTCGCCGGATTTCGCTCCCACGCGCGGTTGTTCCGGCAAAGAGATAGACGCCGACGCCGTTGCTTACGTTGCCTGCCATACTTTCGAACAGGCTGTTGTCTTTCGAAGGTTCAATCGTCACTTCGGTCTGTGCAGCCGATGGGGGCACAACCAGGGCGAGTGCGAGCAATAAGGTCGAGTACAATAACGTTCGTCTCATGTCTGATCTATGGTCTTGGATTCCGGTGGAATGGGATAGTATTTCGAGCAGAAATAGAGCAATTAGTTACGCCTTAACGGCTCGCACGATGGCTTTGTTCACGCGCCCGCAGCTTCGATAGGCGCAAACAGCCCTCCTGGTAACAAAAAAGGGCGGCCCGTCTGTTGCGAGTCGCCCTCATTGCGCACCGGCGGACTGAAAAGGTCATTCTCAAGGCCGTCGTCTACCGATACTTCAACGGTCCGTCTCATGGACCATCTGGCATAGATATCGGATGAGACCCTCCAATTTTGAAGTGTCCATCCGAACGCCCGCGCGACTCAGTAGAAGACCACGGTGCGACCTTCGTGTACGAGCACGCGATCTTCCAGGTGCATCTTGACGGCGCGTGACAAGACGGTTCGTTCGACGTCGCGACCCAGTTCCTTCAATTCCTGCGGACCATACCGGTGATTTACGGCCACGACGTCCTGGTCGATGATGGGTCCCTCATCCAGGTCGGCCGTGACGTAATGTGCGGTGGCGCCGACGCGCTTCACACCTCGCTCGAAGGCCTGACGATACGGGTCGGCGCCGACGAACGAGGGCAGGAACGAATGATGGATGTTGATGATTCGATCCGGGAAATGCGCTACAAACGCGGGACTGAGTATCTGCATGTATCGAGCCAGCACAAGCAGATCGGCTTGCCCGTCCAGCAGGTCCAGCGTCCGAGCCTCTGCATCCGCTTTTGAATCGGGTGTCACCGGAATATGGTGATACGGAACTCCAAAAGCCGAGACGGCCTCTTCGAGGTCGCCATGGTTGCTGATGACCATGGTGATGTCAGCCGGGAGTTCGCCGCGAGAACGCCTCCAGAGTAACTCAAGCGCAGCATGCTCCTGCCGGGATACCATGATGGCCACCTTCTTGAATTCGGCCGAGTAGCTTATGCGCCAGTCCATGCCGTACGGGTTGGCCACGGCCTCGCCGAAGGACCTTTCCAGCAGCGTACGCGATACGTCGAGGTGGGGTGTCTGGAACTCCAGACGAAGAAAGAACGTGCCCCCTTCTGGATCCGTCGAATGCTGATCGAGGGCGGTTACGTTCGCCCCGTGGTTGTAAAGAAAACTCGAAACGGCCGCAACGATTCC
>JABDKH010000134.1 GCA_013002345.1 Rhodothermales bacterium | reverse complement strand
AGATAGGCGCGCACTCTCAGCTGCTCTGTAGCCGAGAATGTTTCGTCGCGGGTCGATTCGTCGCCGAGGATCCACACCACGGCGTCAAAGTCCTCGAGCTGAACCCGTTGCGCTGCAACGGCCTCGTTGGTCGTCGTCGAGAACCCGACACCGGCTTGCGTCAGCGACCGTCCGTGTACAAAACCGAACGGGTGTCGCGGCTCGTGCCAGCTTCCTGAGCTCTCAGTTCGGTCAAACCCATCGACGACAAGGACGCTGTGGGTGCCTGTCGCGACCCCGTACGTGTCGGTCTGCAATGATTCATTCGGCGGCGACATGGTGTCGATCGCAGCCAGTGTGAAGTACGTGGCATCCGTTGGAAGGGTCGCGTCTACGAAGTCGACAGCCGACGGCCCGAGCGACTCTTCGTCGTGTGCAAGCAACCAGCTAGACCCCTCGAACTGAGAGTAGATTCTGAATCCGTTGAGATCCGGAGCTGCACCGCCCGACCACGCAAAATGTACCCCGGATCCATCCGCAATCACGCGATCCATGAGTGGCTGAGGCGGAGCGAGTATGTCTCTCTGAGACACGGTGACGTCGACGAACAGCTCGCCCACGTTTCCACGCGTATCGCCGGCAAACAACAGGACCGTATAATCGCCGTCCGGAAGAGCGGACGTATCCCACGAAGACTTTCGCGTGACCTCGTTGGTGGGGATGTATACGTGATTACTTGTGGTAGCCTGCAGATTGTGGTATACGTTGTGCACGTAGCTGTCGCTCGGCATGCTGTCGAAGCGGTACACGACACCGTCGGTGCCTGGCACAAACAACTCCGTCTGCCGATCGCGCGAAAGGATCTTGTAGCCGACAGTGTATGAACCGTTATTCAGGCCCGATCCCGATGTACCGGGCGCGGCGTTCTTCTCCTCGACGCGAACAGTGATCATGACTCCGCTTGTGAGCTCCGTCGAGGCGAGTCGCTGGCCGGTCTGTGCCAGGTAGAACCTTACGTTTGAGAGCTCCGGTGCCCACGGATCATCCAGCGGCGTGAGGCCGCCGCCGTCTCGCAACGGGTTACGGCGGGAGCCGGGATACCCGTCGATGAAGTGAACGTGACCCTGCCCCGACAAGATGGTGCCAAGGACGGTCTGGCCAGCAAAAACCGAGTCACCAACCGAGAGCGAAGGGTTCGGAGCGATATGAACGTACGCGAAGTTCCCGGCTCGTACATAGGCATTCGAACCTGAAGGAGCGATCGTCGTCACCCGACTATCCACGACCGAATACACCGGTGTGCCGTCGGATTGCGGAATATCGACGCCGTTGTGGAAGTGTGGATTGTCCGGTCCGCGGTATTCCGAAAACGTCCCTGAGATACGCTGCGATGTGTTGAACGGCTGCAGAGGCCATGGGTAGGTCGAATCCTGTGCCTGAACAGAAGCAGCCGCCGACAGAAACACCGCCGACAAGGCGACACACAGAAGAACAGCGGAAAGCCGGGTCTTCACCATCATGGCCTCATGAACACTAGTGCACGTTGATCCAGAACGACAGACACACCCCACAGGTCTGCATTCGCTTCAACATATTCAGCAGATTGATCCAGAGGCCGGGTCCGCGATATGTACTCGCCTGATCGAACGCGCACAAATTCTACCACACGCAGGTCATCGTGTCGAAAGTGGTCTTTCGTGAATACGGCCTGACCAACCAGCAACACGACGGTATTACCGTCTGGTGAAAGCGCACTGGAAAACACGCGGTCGGATTCCTCGCGCAACTGAAAATCAAGAACGTTTCGGGGAACGTCGAATTCCACAACCGAGAGCCTTCGTTTGTCAGATACAAGTACGTGGCGACCGGTCTCGTCGAACTCGATCACCTCTGCGGCAAGGTCGATCCAATGCAACTCCGCGCCCGTGTCGTCGAGAAACGTGGTGCGATACACGTTTGCCGGGACGTCGTAGGCACCGATCACAATTTGTTTGCCGTCCGGGGCTATGGCAAGAGCTGACAATGCACGCTGAGGAATCTCGAATACATTCTCGACCGCGCCTGACGGATTAAAGATCCGTACGTGGCCTGCTGCAACAGAGTGGACTCCGTCCGTGACCGGTTCATTCACCGCAACGGCCAGATGACCCGACGTGCGAGCACGACTGGCCAATATGGTCCGCTCGATTTCGTAGGGGCCCGTCGTCACGTGACGCTCCTCTACAATGGCACCCGCCGCAGAATAAAAGTCGACCCGCCCCTCGGCATGATGAAGCAGCGCGATCGAACCGTCGCGCTCGTCCACAGAAACCCCCGGGAACGGCTCACCGAAATCGTGTCTCAACGGAAGGCGATAGATCGGGCCGGCATCGAACGAAAAGACCTGTAACGACAACTCGGAAGACTGCGCGCTCGAAGCATCGCCTAGGACAATCGCGGCGAGGAACTGCGCCGACTCGGTCACTGACGATTGCACAATCTTTCCGTCAATCGCATACCGTCGAACACCTCGGCTATCTTCAAAAACCACTGCTGCCGCTGCGACGGAAACGAAGCGAAGTTGGTGATCGTCCGTGCCCGGACGAACGAACACCGGACGGCCGATACCGACCGCTTGCGACGCCGGGGCCGGCGAAGCGTCGATCGTAAAACGTTGCTGAGCAACCGATTCAGACACCACCAGAGACGCAATGGCGGCGAAGACAACGCTCGTGAGAAACCGCATACTCTTGATCACCGGAAGATTTGGCACAAGGTAGTAACGGCCGATCTCGTTACGGTTCCGGACCAAACAAACCCGACCGCGGCAGGTGGCGTGATCATTCGGAAGACAACACCGTGCCGTCGGCGCGCCCTCCGGACTCAGGGCTTTGAGCCCGGTTTCAAAACCCGATTATGCCACGCCCATGCGATTACCTCGGCGCGAGTCCTTACGACCAATTTACCCTTGACATGTTCGAGATGATTCTTGACCGTATGAGGCGAGATGAACAGTGTGTCCGAGATCTGTTGATTGTCGAGACCGGAAGCCACAAGCCGGAGTACTTCATACTCGCGCTGACTCAGGGCCTCCAGACGCTCGCGATGTCCCGAAACCTGACTCCTCACGAGGCTGGTCGCGAGTTCCGGACTGATCCAAAGGTCATCGCCCCTCATGATCTCTCGAATGGCAGTGATCAGCATATCCCGATCGGCTTCCTCCTTCATCAGGTAACCGGAAGCCCCTGCATCGAGTAGTCCATAGACATATTCGGGCTGGTCGTACGCGCTTAGCGCAAGAATTCTCACGTCACCCGCACCCGAACTGATCGTCCTCGCCACTTCGACGCCGGAGAGCCGCGGCATCTCAACGTCAACCACCAGTACATCCGGGGACATCGTCCAGACCTGCACGAGCGCCGCCTCACCGTCGGATGCCTGTCCGACAACTTCGAAATCGTCAACGGTGTCCAGCGATAAGGCAAGACCGGCGAGCGTCATGTGGTGATCGTCAGCTACGACGATGCGAATAACATCAGCGTCGCCCATCAGCCGCTTACCCCACTCACCGACAATTCCTGCTCGACTTCCGTCGGCTGATGCGGCACAGAGACGACGATTCGAGTGCCCTCGCCCGGACGAGACGAGACGTCCAGTCTGCCGTCCACTACTCGTGCCCGTTGCAGCATGCCGGACAGGCCGTAGTGCCCCGAATGCTCGAACTTCATCAGCCGCGATGGCACCCTGAAGCCCGAACCGTCATCCTGCACGGTCATCCTGACCATGTTGCCGTCTTTCATGAGCGTAACAACGACTCTGTCAGGCTCCGCATGCTTTTCCACGTTCGTCAGCGCTTCTTGAACAATGCGGTAGAGCGCAAGTCGGGTCTCCATCGTGAGGCGGCCAGGGTCCGGGCCGATTTCGAGGTCAAGCTGAATGCCCGGGTTGCGCGTCTGGAAATCCCTCGTCAACATTTCGACGGCACGAGCGAGACCAAAATGAACAAGCACCGGCGGCTTCAGATCGGAACAGATGCTACGCAGGCTGCTGGTGACACCTCGGAGTTCGTTCTCCATCTCCGCCATCTTCGCCTCCTGTTCGTCTGTTGTCATCGTCGACAACTTATCGACATACGACCTTAGAATACGCTGCAAATCTTGAACCGGGCCGTCGTGAAGTTCCGATGCGAGGTAGCTCCTTTCCGCCTCACGGATCTTGGACATGTGCCGATGCGCAGCCAGAAGTTCGTCCCTGTCACGTTTGATGCGCGAGATCGCCAGACGGATCAGAAGCATTACGACAATTCCGACCAGAATCGCGAAGACGGCGATCAACAGTCGGTAGTCGAATCCGCGCATGAATCCGAAGCGAACCGTACCGCTCATAGGGTCGAACCAGAACTGTGCCTCGGCGTCATTCACGCGTCCCGTGAGGGAACGGTGATGCCGCTCAAGCAGCGGCAGTAAATCGGGTGGAAGTGAAACGAAATTGTCGACACCCGCACTTTTGAACCGAATCGTGATCACACTATCCGCAATAATCGTCGCGTAATAGTCCTCGCCAGTGATCGCGGAACGGCCACGCACCGCGCCCACCCTGCGAGGATGTGAACGCACCGAATCAGGCGCCGGCGAAACGCCTTCGGGCGGGTCGGAGGGGTGTCGCCCCGCATCCGGCGCCGAACGAATCTGGCTCACAAGCTGCCCCAGAACGGCCGACGGAAGCTCAATCATACTCTGCTCGCCGCCGGCAACGTACGTGATTCGTATTAGATCAGGAGACACCACCTCAAGACCGGAGATGCTAACGGCCCCGTCCTGCGCGACTACAAAACGGATCGGAAGAAAGACCAGCACCAGAACGGCGAAGAAGACACGAGATTTCGGCGGACACATACGGAGGGTCAGCGACGTGTTGGGGCGACTACTAGTCGTAACGATCAGAATGCCGTAGTTCGCGTCTCGGATCCGCCAACCGTGCTGCATGTCTGTGGATATCGGTGGCCGAGTGGCAGGACGGCCCGTGTTTGCAGACGCAATCCGCCTGCTGATGTCCCAGCCGCGATGTTCTGATATAGCCCTAGTCCTGTCGCGACCGACACTACCATAGATAATACGCCCCGTGGCGCATCCCGACCACATACTCTCATAGTACTTTTGGACTACTCTCTTTAGCCCTTTCGTGTCACTTGCACCAATGACCGGGTCCCTTTACTCTGGCATCAGGACGATGGGTCATTTCGTCGATCCTGTCGAAACGGTAGTACCATCAAACAAAGAGAGGGTGATCATGCGAACAACTCGCACCATTATCGGAATTGTCGTCGCAGTAGTGATCATTGTTGTGGGCGGCTGCGACTTCAGTTCGGAATCGACGACGTCGTCGGTTCCAGCATTTGGCGTCACACATTCCGCACTCGGATCAGCGAACTTGCTGCCCCGGGGTGAATCCGTACTCGTCGACCTTGGAGGTCCCGGCGCGGCAGGCGGCGTGTCCGTTGAGGTCGACCAACGTGACAGACTCAACGTATACTTCGACCCAATCGAGATGCCCGTAGGGTCGTTCTTCGAAGTGGCCGTAGTCGGACAGGTCGACGGTCACGAGAAAACCCTCGGCCGCATTACACATCGGCAGTCCGGGCAACTGACAACAGCCATCGGACTGGATTTTCACGAATTGGCGGCCTTTTCGGAATCAACCGAGGTGACCGTCGCAACGTACCTGGACGGAATTCGAACGTTCAGCAAGACCGTTCCTATCGATTCGACGGAGACAGTGGGATTTGTCGACTCGGGTGAATCCGGCTGGGCCACATCGTACCACTGGGTCTACGTCAACGGCGCATGGTCGGTCATGATTGATCCGGCGCCATCCGAAACGTTCACGCTGGCAAGCGACCCGTCGAAGCACATGCCGTTCAACTACCTCGTCTTCACGATAGACGGCGTTGAGGGAGTCGGTCAGCCCGAAACGATGGAGTTCTTTGGCGAGGGATTATCACAATTCAAGATTGTCGGCGAGAACGACCGGCCCCTCATCTTTTGAGTCGATTGTGGGCGGCAATCCGCATGCAACGCCGGCACGTGGAAGCCTTGCCACACCCTGGCGCGCTTGTCCCTCTTCGTTTTAGAGACGAAGAGGGATTTGCGTGACCGTCGCCATCCGAACCGAGCCTGTCCCGCCGTACCGGTAGAAAATGATCCAAAAGGACTATCGACATCGAAAGTGAATAGTCCCATCTTGGAAATGTCGGTTGCTGGCGTAATGTGCTGTTACGCGCATGTCAGAAGTGCAGCGGACAGTTCTGGTCACACCGTTGACAGGATACCTACAATGCCGCACAAGATTGAGATAAGCGATGATCCCGGCATCGCCCGAGTATGCGTCGACGGAAGCGTGGATCTCGGGTACTGGCGTTGGGTGCTGTTTGACGCACTGCAGCGAGGACAAAAGCAGCAGGTTTCTCTGTTCCTGCTGGACCTGCGAACGGCGGATCTTATCGTCGACCCTTCGGAACTTCAGGACATGGGTGAAACCGTACGTCGACTCCTGGCACCCGACGTGCGTGTGGCCGGAGTGATTTCTCCCTCCGATAGAGGTCCGGCCAACGATCATCACGATCTTAACGATACGCGTTTCGTCCACCTGTTCGCATCTGAGGGTGATGCACTCCGCTGGCTGTCCAGTGACAGCCGAGAGGCCGCGGCATAAGCGAGCGCGGTGACTCGCCCGCTACACGTACGCAACGTCGCCGCGAAGAGAGTTTGGCAGTCTTTCTCGTCGCCCGCTAACACCACGATTGAAGATCAACCGGACCGCCCGCCTCCAGCAGTTATCCACCGTCCTGTTGTTCGATCGTATGGCGCCGACTACCTTCGACCCTCGGTGCTTTGTCCCACTCTCGATCACAACCGACACGTATGCGCGCTCGCGATACGGAGGCTTCAGGAATCTATCGACTGCTGACTCGCTACGTAAGTATCGAGCCGGATGAAGTGGTCGCCGTCCTCTGGTCGGCATTGTACTTCTTCTCACTGCTGTGCGGTTACTACATCTTGCGTCCCATGCGCGAAGAGATGGGCATCGCCGGTGGGATCGAGAATCTCGACTGGATGTTCACGGGGACCTTCGTGGCGATGCTCGCCGCAGTTCCACTTTTCGGCTGGGCTGCCGCGCGATACCGTCGGTCACGCCTCCTTCCGGCCGTCTACACGTTCTTCATTGCGAACATTATCGGCTTCTACGCGCTGTTCGTATCCGACATTACCCATGCCTACGTGGCACGGGCGTTTTTCATCTGGGTCAGTGTCTTCAATCTTTTCGTCGTGTCGGTCTTCTGGAGCTTCATGACAGACGTCTACTCCAATCAGCAGGCGCGGCGACTGTTCGGATTTATCGCAGCAGGCGGAACACTCGGTGCGCTTGCCGGACCCGCGCTGACGGCTGCCCTTGTCGGACGGCTCGGAACCGCCAACCTGCTTCTCCTCTCAGCCGCCTTTCTCGCTATTGCTTTGCTATGCATCAGCCGGGTTCTGCGCTGGGTGCGGCTTCGGCCGGTCTCAGTGGAGGGCGACGGAGATATCGGCACCGACAATACTGAATCGGATAACGCGTTAGGAGGCAATATCTTTGCCGGCATTCCTCTCGTTATACGTTCGCCGTATCTGCTCGGAATCTGCGCGCTGATTCTCCTGTACACAACACTGGCGACCTTCCTCTACTTCCAGCAAGCGGAGATCGTACGCGACAGCTTTGCCGATCCGGCGACACGAACCTCCGTGTTCGCAGGAATGGACTTTGCGACGAATCTTCTGACCGTCCTGGCCCAGGTATTCCTCACGGCCAGGATCGTTCGCAGGTTCGGGATTGCCGTCACCCTTGCACTCATTCCGGTGGGACTTGCGGCGGGTTTCCTGATTCTCTCATTCGCACCCGTTCTCTCCGTACTCGTGGTTTTGCAGGTACTGCGAAGGGCCGGTAACTTCAGTATCATGAAGCCGGCCCGCGAGATGCTCTATGTGGTGCTTGGACGCGAAGAGAAGTACAAAGCCAAGAACTTCATTGACACGGTGGTTTACAGAGGTGGTGACGCAGTCAGTGCCTGGGCGTATTCCGGCCTGCAGGCTCTCGGCCTCACACTGTCCGCCATCGCGTTTCTCGCTGTGCCGCTTGCGGCGCTCTGGGCAATGATCTCGTATCGTCTCGGCTCGGAGAA
>JABDKH010000133.1 GCA_013002345.1 Rhodothermales bacterium | reverse complement strand
CCTCTCGGCCGCGATCGAGCAAGACCGCGTCGTCTTGTCCTGGCAACCCGGAGCCGACTCACTATTGGCACCTCCCGCCGGGATGACTCGGCCTGCCGGTCTCACATACAACCTGCGAGTCGGCTCCCTTCAAGGCCGGAGTGACATCATGTCACCGTTGTCTCTCGATAGTGGTAAGCGTCTCGTCGTCGCTATCGGCAACGCCGGATCCAATCATTCATGGAGGATCGTAGGACTTCAACCCGGTCGCTACTACTGGACCGTTCAGGCCATTGACCACAGTTACGCCGGATCTCCATTTGCGGCAGAGCAGTCGTTCGTTGTGCCCTAAACCAGGTCACCTTTGAATCCTGATCGTATCATATCGGCCGTGTTCTTGACTGTCGTCCTTACGACAGTGGCACCATCGGTATCCCAGCCGTTCACGTTCGAGTTCGTCACTCAGCAGCTCCGGGGAGTCAGTTTCTCTGACGTGGGATGGATAGATGTCAATAGCGACGGATATCTGGATGTGGCGTTGGCGGGCAACTGGCAACGGGCCACAGATCCGCGTACGTACTCCGGCATTCTCCTCCACCTGGAATCAGGGCGAAGGTCTTTTCCGGCCAACCCGACACGACCATTCACGAGCTACGGGGACAACCTTCTTGCTGACGCTTCCGGTCTGTGGCACAGTAGTATGGCGTGGGACGATTTTGATCGGGATGGCGATCTGGACATGATTCTTTCCGGCACTAGAGCGCAGGGTGGCGCAGGAGCACAAATTGCTCTACTCCGGAATGACGGAGTCGATGGTTTTACAGCCACAACACCATCGATAGATCCAACCTATGCTGGATCTTTGACAACGGGCGACTTCGACAATGACGGCGATGTCGACGTCCTCATTACCGGCTTCATTTCCATCGGAACCCGCATCGCACGAATCTTCACGAACAACGGGAGCGGTACGTTCGAGCTGACCGCCGACCTGGAGGGCGTCGGATATGGAGCCAGCACGACTGGTGACTACGACAATGACGGCGACCTTGACCTCGTGATCATCGGAGAAAGGAACGATGGATCGTTCTCCGCGGACCTATATCGGAATGACCGCGGCACTTTTACGAATACAAATACGCCGTTGACGGGCGTGGCGTACGGGGCTGTGGCATGGGGAGATTTCGATAGCGACAACGACCTCGATCTTGCGATCTGTGGCGCGAGACCGGGCCCGAGATTCCTGCAGCCGACAACTCAGATCTATTCGAACGATGGAGCGATTTTGATCCCGATCAACACCGATGTCGCCGACCTACTAGCCTGCAGCCTGGCCTGGGGTGACCTGGACCAGGATGGTCTCCCGGAGCTAGTCGTTTCGGGCGCAAGGGACCTGGTCTCACGTCGTGGCATGGCGGCCGTGTATCGGGGTCAGCGTGACAGCGGCTTTTCCCTGGGCGCCACTTTCCCAGGGATGTATCCGGCACGAGTGAAATTGGGAGACTATGATCTCGATAGTGATCTGGATCTCCTGCTTGCCGGCTACTCTCGAGCGAATGGACCGACGACAAATCAGTATCAAAATGGAGTCCCATCGATCAACTCGCCGCCTGAGGCACCAGGGACAGTCACGTCCGACGTGGACGGCCATTCAGCTACTATCTCCTGGACTCGGGGGACTGACGAGCAATCAGGTCCAAACGGCCTATCGTACAACCTGAAGATCAGCAGTGTGGGCGACGGTTCAATTGTCATGAGTGCGAATACATTGTCGCCCGCGGGGAGTCGACAAATGTCAGGTCCTGGAAACGTGCAACACAATGTTAGTTGGACCCTGCGAGATCTCGCCGCAGGTGACTATGTCGCACGAGTTCAAGCCATCGACCCGAGCTACGCTGCTTCTGAATTCTCCGCCGAGTCGTACTTCTCAATCAGGTCCGACGATATCGCCGTTACCGTTGCTGAAGACGTAGCGACGCCTACCTACCAACTGACGTCAGCGTACCCAAACCCTTTTGTTGAGCAAACCACCATTCGTTATGAGATTCCACGCCCGGAACCATTAGAACTTGTCGTGTTCGACGTTATGGGTCGCAGAGTGAAATCACTCAGATCCGGACTCGTAGAGACCGGAGTGCACACGTCAGTCTGGACGGGAGAAACCGACGCGGGTATTCTCGTTGCGAAAGGACTTTATTTCATCTCCCTTGCGTCGCCCAGTGCAGGCGTGCTGGTGATGCCCGTCATCCGTTTGTGAATCGCGCACTGTCGAAAACTTACGGCGCGTCATGATTGTCGATGAGGTCTTTCCGAAGAGATCCTCTGGTGAAATATATCCGAGTTCGTCCAACGATTCTCGTTCCAGCGACCACTCAATCGCGAATCGCCCGACGATTCCTACAAAACCGAAACCGTTTTCAACGTTGGAAAATGCTCCGGGCTGCGACAGAATATCTGGATCGAACGTGCCCCCGGGCGGTGCAAATCCCTCGTCCAGGAGAACAATCTCCACACCAATGCCCATGAGCGCCATACTGTTAACATCGACCAGATCTTCGAGGGTCTCGCGATCCTGGCGCAGGTCAACCCGGATTTCCCACGCCTGAGCGTCTTCGGACGCCGTACTTACCGGCTCGGTCGGGATCCGAATATCCACAAATGGAGCCCGAACGGCGGCGAGGAATCGGTACCATATATCGATCCTGAATGGCTTCGCGTGGACTCCCTGCCAGACTACGCGCTGCGTTCCAGCGGGCGTTCCGTCTACTTCGTGGACCTCCAGATTCTCGTCGAGTACGAGAGCACGAACGTCCGGAGGCGCCGTGGTCACGGCAGCTGTCAAGAGATCGGAATCGTCAGGATCCACCTCAATGCGATACGTGTGGCCGGACTGAATTCTTAGAGGGGCCCAGAAGACGTGACCGGGTCTACCGTCGAAATCAAATAGAGAATCCTCCCATACGACAACACCGCCGGAGTTAAGATCATGCGACCGAAAGACGACAGGAAGTGCAGGTGGTTCGGTGACGTCAATATCCCGGGAGATGGTGACGACACGAACGAACTGTGTGTCGCGATCCATCTCAAGGGTCCCGAAAAGTGAGTACTGGCGATCGCTGGAAACAAACGGGGTAACTACTTCACTGCACGCCGCGACGAGAACGCTAGCGAGGATCATACCGGCAAAGATCACTTTCCTGAAGCGGTTAGCTCGGCAAACGATCCAACTATTCGTCTTAATGGTAGCAGAATTCTCGACTGTCATAGCACACCAGGATGCTACAGTTTGCCTAAAAGGCGCCTCGCCAGGTCAGCACCCACACCGGCAGCTTTGCGCTGAAGACGATCTTCTTCGGAGTTCGCAGGAGTGAGCTTTTTAATGTAGTTCAGATGCACCAGCGCTTCGTCGTCCTGGCCGAGTGCGAGACATGTCTTCGCGAATTCCCATCTCGCGATTATGAACTCGGGCGCATTCCGAATTGCCTTCGCGAGATGTCGCTTCGACTCTGGAAGACTGCCGGGCGGTAAGCCTCCAAGAACTGCACTGGCTGCGAGCCGCTTTACCCAGCCGAGCTGCGAGACCTCTCTGGCGAGGATACCCGCTACCACGTATGCAAAAGCATATGTTGAATCAAGAGCGAGTGCCTGGTGCACGTGAGTATATACGCCCCGTGCTACTCTTGCCTTCTCACGCGGACCCCTGAACTTGGCGAGCTGTCCCTTGGTAGCCGCCAGCAGTGTCCACGATCCGGGTTGATCGGGGTATTTGTTGCCTAGCCGCTCGGCGAAGCCCACCGCCTCCTCAAAATACGCTTCGGACTCTCCCTCTGTGTACTGGCCAACAAGCAGAGCTGCGCTCCCCGCCTTGAACAAGAGATTGAACGACTCCTCGGTCTTCAGCGCTTCCTTGTAGACGGACAGAGCCCGCAGGTTGTCGTGAGCGGAGAACAACGAGTCCCCTCTCGCCTCTAATGATTCCTGTGCGTTGGCGAGTCGCGGTCCACTTGCGGAAAACAGGAGGCCAAGACCACACCAGACAATCAGGGTCTTGGTCCCTGGGGGCAGAATGTAGGATCTCATGAGAAAGTGTGAGTCGCGTAAAATGTCGAACATTTTATAACGCCCTCATTTCCGTTGTGTGCCGGCGGCATTCCCGAAAGCGAGATTCGGTGTGCACAGCGTAAGACGTAGCCCGGTTTGGAGCCCAGGCCCAGTGCCGAACCGGTCGTGGGACGTGGAAACAAATCGCCGAGGCACCCTCGGAGGCGCGGGGTGGTGATCAGGGTAAAGAAGATATTGAGGACGCAGCACGATCATTTGTGACATTCCCCTACAACACATTTCCTCGGTACGATGCAGTTTGCGATAAAGAATCCGCGCATCATTGTTTCGTTGAGGGCCGCAATCGAAACCATGAAATCACTACATCTGGTTCTCTCCCTGTCGTTGCTGGTGGGTGTTAGTCACGTCCCGGCGCACGGCCAGACCTCCAAGTTTCGGCCGGGTGATACGCTGATGGTTCCCCCGATGACACCCGTAGACGTCATCGACGGCGACGATTTCACGACCGAGGACACACTCCTTGCTGTGCTTGTGGGCAAGAAGTATCCGTTCTGGTTTGTGGATTTCGATCTCAGCAATGAGATTGAGGAACAATGGAAAGTCGGCAACTCCTTCTTTCTGAACGATGGTGTGGAGAATCTTTCCATCTCGCGACGAAGCGTCTCCCCCGACCGTAGCCGGAAGTTGTCACGAATGGGAGTTAGCGCACAGAATGCGGGCGGGAACGTGGAGCAAGCCGTGTCCGATCTGGTCGCCGCCGGAATCCCCGTGCTTCTGAATGTCACGTTTGAAGTGGCGGATAAGGGTGGCGTTGAGCCCAAGATTCGGATCTACAACGTGTCGAAAAGTCGCATCCGTAGCGTGGAGGTTGCGTTCCAGGGATTCGACTCGGATGGCAATCTGGTGCACTGCATTGTGTCCGGCAGTACGGACCACGTGATCCAGTTGAAGGGCCCGATCGAGCCGGACGGCGACAGCTACTATTCGTTTGTGAACGATCCAGCGTTCATGAATGCGGCGACGACGTGCCTCGAGATCGATTCAGTTACGATCGAGTTGATGGGTGGCGAGAGTGTCGTTCTGGATGACGAGCTTTCCGCAATCCAGAACATCCTCGCCCATCCGTTCATGCGGAAGGGTGAATGCAGGGGACCGTAGTTGCTTCTCGGCGACGCGACGTGGGCTGAGGATTTTGGATTGTCGTAACATACCGCAACAGCCACCTCAATCCATGGCGCGGCAACGCTATGCGAAGAGCATGGAGTGATGCCCACCCGGCACACTACTCAAACGGCCGCACATTTACTCGGCCATCCTGAGTATTGAATATCGAATAGGCTGCCCCTGACATTGCGGGCGCATCGTTCGCCGCACTGGAATTTTTTCTCGTTAGGAGAGTCGTCCGAGTATTGCTCTATTATCGAGATTATCCACCCTCGCAACAAAGTGATCGCAATGACGATTCGTAACAGACGAATTCCCGGTCTCGCATTCCTTTCACTCGTGATAGTAATGGCTGGCTGCCTCGATGCAGCTGAAGAGGCTGAGGTTGACTACGCTCTCGGCAATGACGCGCTCGCCAATGTGGACTTCAAGCGAGCCCTGCTCCACTACGACGAAGCTATCAGGCAGAACCCGGCACACGCCGGGGCACACTTGAAACGTGGTCAGATTCGATGGCAGGGCAACCAGTATGAACAAGCGCTGCCGGATCTGAGCCAGGCCATCGAACTGGACTCTACGCTGACGTGGGCCTATTTCTTTCGCGGCGTATGCCTGATCACCCTTGACCGACTCGAGGACGCCTTGCCTGATTTCACCAGAGTGATCGAGCGGTACGAGTTTGAAGCGGGAGATATCGCTCGTGCGCTGACCTGGCGATCCATCGCACTATTCAAACTTGAGCGCTACGACGAAGCGATCGCCGATCTTACGGCACGTGTCGAGCTTGAGCCCGAGCAGATGATTCACCGGATCGATCGAGGAGGTGTCTATGAGTGGGTCGGCGAGACGGAGAAGGCGGTCGCGGACTACCGCTTCGTACTCGACACGGAGGGACTTGCCGAGGAACTCAGGCTGAATGTCGCGGGCAGACTCGCGTCGCTCGGAGTCGAGGTACTCGACGAGGCGTCGAACGATTCAACGACGGTGGATATCGGCTGAACCCGTTGGTCAGGTGCATTAGAGAGCGTTACCGTTCATTCCCAGGCCAGAGCACAGCTAAGGGTGAACTGAGGTGAAACGAACGACGATGCATTAGTGCGAACCCCGGAGTTTCATTAAAGCGGCTACCGAGCGGGCTGCGCGCCCAACCGTCGAGACCTTCAGGGACTTACGCACAGAGCTTCACAGTCGCGTACAGACGAGCACATGACGAGAAAACTGTCGCCTGCCACAAACGCCCCAGAACAAACAAAATGGTCTATCCTGGGGCGCTTTCATCGTAGGCCTGCAGGGACTCGAACCCTGGACCCGCTGATTAAGAGTCAGCTGCTCTGCCAACTGAGCTACAGGCCTATTTGCCGCTCAAACAAGCGGAGACCAATAATACCACTTCCGAACACGCTTTGTTTTGAAGGATTCTGTCAATTTCACTCAGAGGCTTTATCAGACTGTCATCGCGTCTGCGAATTCGGCGGCCTCCCCTATCTTGATGGTTGATCCACAGCATCCGCCGGTACCTGGCCCGTCCCGTCCCGACACGTCCTGACATCCCGTTGACTCGAATCCCGTCGCGACTGCACATCCCGATTGGCCTTCGCTACATGGCGTCGGCCGCGCTGTTCTTCTCACTAATGACCGTGTTCGTGAAGATGATCGGGACACGGATACCAAGCGCCGAGGTCGTGTTCTTTCGAAGTGTCATCTCCGTCGTTCTGACACTAGGGATGCTTCGCCACCACGGAATCAGCCCGTGGGGCAACCGCAAGGGCCTCCTGCTAGTCCGAAGCATCAGCGGTTTCATGGCTCTGTTGTGCTTCTTTTACGCAATCGCGCGCCTCCCGCTTGCGGACGTGACCGTCATCCACTTCACGCACCCCGTGTTCGTCGCGCTCCTCGCTGCGTTATTCCTCCGCGAACATGTCAGCCTGCGACAGGCAGCGAGCCTGTTCATTAGCATCACGGGTGTTCTCGTCATTACGCGTCCTTCGTTCCTTACGCGATCCGCCGTCGGTATGCTGCCACCTCTCGTCGTGGGTGTCGCAATCGTGGGTGCAATCCTGGCTTCCGTAGCCTATGTCCTCGTTCGGAAGCTCCGTGAGTCCGAAGACCCACTGGTGGTTGTTCTGTGGTTCCCTCTCATCTCTGTCCCGGCCGCCGTTCCGATTATGTGGTCAAACGCAGTCTGGCCAACGCCGCGCGAATGGCTGTTACTCGCCGGTGTTGGAATCACGACGCAAATCGCCCAGGTGTATCT
>JABDKH010000132.1 GCA_013002345.1 Rhodothermales bacterium | reverse complement strand
CTTCGCCGGGGAGGGTGCGTGTAGATTCGTATCGCAGAAGTCCGACGATTCGCTCTTTGTTGGAGAAATCCGACGCCACGCCTGTCTTGAACATACTTCCAAACTGCTCCGTGAACTTGTCGAACGTCTCCGGCTCCGACGCCGACCACCCCTCCAACAGGCCGAGGATCTTGCCAGTCAATACAGTGCTGATCTGTGACATCACCGGACTTGCCTGAGTCACTTCCCGTGAGACGTTCAACGGCAGGTCATCTGTATCAACCACGCCCCGGACGAATCTCAAGTAGTCCGGGAGTAGATCGCGATTATCATCCTGGATGAAGACGTTGTTTGAGTACAGGTGAAGCCCGCGGTGCTGGTCGTCCCGGAAGAGATCCGGCGGCGCGGATGAGGGCACAAAGAGAAGGGCGCGCATATTGACGCGGCCCTCGAGTTCGAGATGAAGATGCCCGAGGGGGCTGGCATAGTCGTTGGCGACGAACTTGTAGAATTCCTCAAGTTCCTTGTCGCCTATATCATCCTTCTTCTTGCGCCACAGCGGCTGGACCTTGTTGACCTGAACGCCACCAACAAAAATGGGAAACGGGACAAAGTTCGAGTACTTCTTGATGATTTCGCGAACGCGATACTCCTCCGCAAACCCGGCATGATCTTCAGTCAAATGAAGTGTAACCGTAGTGCCGATCTCATCGCGCTCGATTTCCTCGACGGTGAACGTTCCTTCGCCCGTGGTACTCCACCTGTAACCAACGCTGTCGTCACCGGCGGCCCTCGTTTCCACCTCAATTTCGTCGGCAACCATAAACGCAGCATAGAATCCGACACCGAATTGCCCGATCAACTGCGCATCGACGGCATCACCGGATGACTGCACTTGCTCCAGAAACTGGAGCGTTCCCGAGCTTGCGACGGTGCCAAGTCGATCGACCAGATCTTCCCTTGTCATGCCTATGCCGTTGTCACTAACGCGCAGCTTGCCGGCGTCCTTGTCCGCAACAATCTCGATCCGATGGCTCTCGGAGCGCCCCTCAAAGTCGCGATCCGTCAGGGCTCTGATTCGGACCTTGTTCAGTGCGTCTGAAGCGTTCGAGATGAGCTCCCGCAGGAACACTTCCGGATGTGTATACAGCGAATGTGCGATCAGATGAAGCAGTCGCTTCATCTCGGCTTTGTATTCGTACTGCTCGGGAGTTGACACTTGATCCTTCGTCGTCACGGGGAAACCTGAAAAGTTGGATATGAACCGATATCGCGCCTTCTATCGCGTGTGCCTCCGCTCTGGTTCCCGGCGACCCAGGATATGCCAACTTGCCCTATGGAAGCGGACCGACATTGACGCGCGCGAGCCGTCCCGCCGGACCTACGACGATCGCAGTGGATGGGTCCACGAAGTGCACGCCCCAGTAGTTACGCTTGTCGACCGAGGTCCATTCAAACCCCGAATCAAAAGAGACATCCATCCCTTTGGGGCCGACAGCGAGCAGAATCGCTTGTTCGCGGCCGGGGCTTGCGGCGAGTCCGTAGACTGCCGGCAACTGTGGCCTGCCTCTGAATGCCCAGGTACGACCGCTGTCGAGCGTTGCAGCAAAGTTCTCGCCCGGTTCATCGGGCATCGACAGCGCTCCGCCTGCCGCATAACCTACGCGTTCGTCTGTGAACGCAAGCGACATGATGCCCGAGGCTTCGACACCGGAAATGATAGGTGTGTCGACGACGTCCCACCGAGCGCCTCGATCGGTGGACCGATAAACCTTTGAACCCGCTGTCGAACCGGTGCCAATGAATGCGGTGCTGTCGCCTGCGGCGATGAGACACGTGCCGCTCGCAGCAAAGCCGCCCTCTCCCTCAGTCCCGGCAGGGATGGCCGTCGAGTCGATGGGACTCCAGCGGTTACCATCGACCGTACGAATCATCATGATCCGTCCATTAACCGCATCGCCCATCGCAAGACCCGCCTCCGGACTCCAGAAGTCGAAGCAGTCAAAAAAACCGTCGGGTTCCGAGTTCGTCCACTGGAGATTCCAGTTCCGACCGCCATCGTCGGTGCGATAGATTCGTGACTGACCTCCGGGACCGATGCTCAGCAGAAAGGCCGTCGTAGAATCCACGGCATGTACGTCTCGAAACTGAAGTGAATCCGCACCGGCAACCGTTCCGAACACCCACGTCCGACCCGAATCAACGGAGCGGCCGAACGTCCCTCCTGTTCCGGCAACCCATACAACCTCGCTTCCCGCAGAACTTACACCAATAAGGAGGGCGTCAGTCTGCGTTTGCACATCGTCAACAACTACACGGCGATCTACGCCGGTCTCCGCGCAGCCAATACCTGTCAGCAGAGCAACCAGAGCGAGCGTGAGACGGAATGGGCGAGGCATAAAGGTCTCGATATGTTGGCTGGTAACAGGTCGCGTACTGGACAAACATAGACCCGGCTGCCGACGAGGGCAAACGGCTTCGAGCCTGTAGTCGTCGGAGCCCATGCACCCTGGCGCCGGCCACCGCGCAGCAACGAAGAAACTGGCGCACCTCAGGAATCAGCCACCATCCGCTCGTACCAACTCAAGATCGACCTCCCACTCTGCGCGCGCAGGTCCGTCACACCGCAGTTCTTACCGATTCGCCGCTATGTCGCCGGAAGCTCGGAGGGCTTTCTCCCGTGCAGCGACGAATGCTGCGAACGTCTTCGAATCAAAACAGATCAGGCGGACTTCTTCATACGACTCATTGTGTGCAAGAAACTTCAGGACCTCGCGGACGGCGATTCGTGCAGCCCTTTGAATCGGGAAACGATAAACTCCACAGCTGATAGCCGGAAAAGCGATCGAGCGCACGCCGTTTGCACCGCCAAGCTCAAGTGAGCTACGATAGCAGCGCGCAAGAAGGGCAGCCTCATCATCCTTGCCGCCATGCCACACTGGGCCAACCGTGTGAATCACGAATCGCGCCGGCAGATCGTACGCTTTCGTGATCCGTGCTTCACCCGTAGGGCATCCTCCAAGTCCGCGGCATTCCGCGAGCAGTCCGGGACCGGCTGCGCGGTGGATCGCACCATCGACGCCACCTCCGCCAAGCAGTGACGCGTTCGCGGCGTTAACGATGGCATCCACCCGTTGCGCTGTGATGTCGCCCTGAGACACAGTCAGGCGGCTCGCATCTTGATTCATAACAAGCCCCGATATCCTTCAGTGGTACCGATCGGCAACTCCAACCGCATCCCTCAGGCAACACCGGCCCGCATGAAAACGACAGGGAACCGGGCGACCTCGTGCGTGCCCGGGAGGGTCTCGAGCCGCAACAACCTATGTCGACCCAACACGATTGGTACGATCACGTCACGCCTTTAAATCCGAATCAGCAGTATGGACTATTCCCGCCGCGCCGTCTCCTTCATGACTGGACAGCGAGTGGTACTGCAGGCCGCGAGTGCGCTCCGCCATTCTCGAACGCGATTGCCGGAACGCCTTCATCAGTTTATGACTGACCGCACCGGGTTTGCGATCCATCACTTTTGGCGCAAGCCGGTCGATTTCCTTCTTCAAGTCCAGTTCTCCCGACAGCACCGCGGTGCGCACACGCCTGAAGGCGCGCGGACTAGACGCCCGTAGCGAGCGGGCATCCAGATCATCCTGAAGCTGATGGATGTCATGCAGCCGACCGAGCAAGCTTCCGAGTCGCTTGATTCGTTTTTCGATGGTGCTCGCTGGACGATCGCCGTCCAGTGCCACCCACGAGTACTGATAGTACGTGTATTTCACCCAGCGTCGCCAGCGATGATATCCAGTCGCCGTATCAAGATCGAGCGCGATGCTGGCGGCGTCCCGGGCTCTCGCGAATGTCCGCTGAAACCCTTGACGTACCAGGTCGTCATCATCTCGGCCTTCAAGCGCCATCCTGGCCTCGTCCCAACGAGTGGCATCACGCAGCAACGTCTGCTCCAGGCCGAGCGCGCCGATCTCTGTCGGACTTAAGTTCGCTGGCAAAAGCGAACCAAATAGCTCGTCGCGTATGAGTGATATTGCCCGACGATCTTTCTTCCTCGCGCCGTCTGCCAGCTCAGTGAGCACTTCAGTTCGGACGAAATCGTCTCTGGGTCCGGACAACGTTCGAGCCGCATTTCTGAGGTCTCCGGCATGCTCCTTCGCCACAGGTTTGCCAACAGCCGGTGCGGCGAGAATCCAGTACGCCCTGAGGCGCTTCGACGCAACTCTGATCTTATGTATGTCTTCCGGCGTGAAGCCGACGGACTCACGCAGTAAGTGCGCTGTTTCCGTCGACAGCGTGCGGCCGGATTCGCACAGCAGTGTAATAATCGTGGTCTCCATGCTCAGTATATACCTGCTCCACCGTCAGGATCCGGACGTGCGTATCGCACCCCATCCTGACGGGGATTCCTGACAATCATTGCGGGCAACCGTGCGTGGCTCGAGACCAGTCCAGCCCGGTTGGCCACAGTGGGCAGCCGAATCGCCGCATGTGGCGTGGGGAACCCTGGTCCAACCACAGGTAACCGGAGAACGGGCGGCTCGCACTGAACGGGCGCTCCGAACAGAGCGCTCAAGCCGCTCCGTCGATGGGAAAATTCGGATGGTCGCGCAGTCGTTCGATCTGAAGTACGTGACGTCGCTGGTGCTGGACGACCATGGTCAGGCCCTCGCCGATCGTCAGACGTACCAGACCAGGTGTAGTGAACTTGCCACCGTTGATATTCACGGTGTCGGCACGAGAAATGAGTTCGAGGAGTTCGCTCTGCTGACCGTCGAACATGTCCAGAATTGCTACGTCCTCTTTCGGGTGCTTCGGCTCGAACGGTTCGAAGGCACGGACCTTGATACCGGCGTCAGGAGATATCGTCCAGATAAACAGCTTGCCCAGAACGGACGGTTCGTAGGGAGACAGGTCGCCATCGGAGTTGACGCTGTCGAGGGCTTCTTCGAGTCTGGGATAATATAGATACCCCGTGCTCACGAGGTGATCAAGACATTCGGCGACACTCCATTCATCATCACCGGGTTTCCATCGAAGCTGCTCCGGCCGAAGCTGCGCTTTCAGGTCTGCCGCGAACGAACGAATCTCGTCCACATGGGCCGCCAGTTCTATCAGATGTGGGTGTTTCAGAGAACTCACGGTTCGTCTCCGTATCTCTGCTCAATGGAATGTGACCTCATCCCCGACCACCACTGCAACTTTTGATCCATACTTAAGCCCCGGGATAAGAGGGGCTACTATTTCTAGCGTCTCATCGCTCTGGTGATGTTTTTTCTTCGTTTCTGGATGGGGATAGTAGATCATGGCCTCGTACTCCGTCTCATGATAGACCAGGCGGCATGGTGAAAATGAGAACGCTTCAGGAGGATGCTCATCGGCCCATTTCACATTGCGGAGACATGTTGCGGTGCTGCCGATACGAAAATGATACGGCCGGATGTCGACATTCACCGTAGCCGGGTGGTATTCGGAGAGATCCAAACCGAGACGTGCAAAGTGCGGGATCTGCAATTCTATTGTTCCCGCTTTGTACGGCGTATCGGCGGCAAGACCGGAGGCCACCCGATGTCCACGGACTACGATGCCATCAACCCGGCGACTCATTGATCAATCCGGTCAACGCTCGATGCTTCCGAATCGAGATGCCGCTGATAGAACGCAATGAACATCATCCACGCGGCGACCGTCACGAGGCCCCCGAATTCACGCGCGTGTTCAACCGGCGCGGTCTTCATGCCAAGGGACTCGAAGATCTCTGCAGTCGAGACGAGCCCCCAGAACGCAGGTAAGAGAGAGGCCGCCCACAGCAGTGCCGTGACGGATGTAACCAGGGCGTACCACCACCGCAGCCGGCCGAGAGCAAACGCAACACAGAGAGCGGATGCCAGCCCGTAAATCGTAATCCATGCGAGTGGATCCGGATCGTTGTACTGCACCGCAACGGAAAGCAGGAATGCCACAGTCATCATCACGTTGAGGAGCCCGACAAATAGTTTCATGACCTCAATCCTGAGCTGTTTCAACTCGTGAAGCCATCCACCCGGCTGCTCGCGCAGCGACGTCAGCAAGTACTTCGTCCGTCGATCGTCCCGAGCGCTTTGGCACTCGGAGCGAATGATCTCCCGAATCAATTTCGACTAGCGTGCGATCGCCGCGGAGCGTGTCGTCAACAAGGACTCTCATGAGATCGATGTCGGCAAGCCTGTCGCGCGTTCCCTGAACGAACAGAAGGGGTACGTCGACTTTCAGAAGGTGCGCGGCGCGGTCGGACCCGGAGCGGCCTGCAGCGTGAAGCGGGAAACCGAGAAATACGAGTCCTCGCACTCCAGGCATCGGCGATTCCGACTGAGCGAGGGACGTCATTCTACCGCCCATGGATTTGCCTCCAGCGAAAAAGGGGATGCCTCCGAATAGAGTCCGGGCCTGTGCGACTGCCGTTCGTACAGTGTCGACCAGGATCGGTCGCCGATCCGGTGCCCTACGACCCGCCTCCTTGTACGGGAAGTTGAAACGAAGGGTAGCGATGCCTTCGCGGGCGAACGCCAGCGACACGCCACTCATGAACTCATGTTGCATGCCCGCTCCCGCACCGTGCGCAAAGACGTATCCAGCAGACGGATTCGAAGGTATCACGGCCACAGCCGAAACACGCCGACCCGATATGGCCGTATCGAACTGAATCGCTTTCGTCGTGTGCGGAACCATGACAGTCACACCGGAGAGCTGGTTTCACTGGATCACGTCGGGGTGGCAAGCGGCTGGCCGCGTTTTACCGCCGGGGCGACACACTAGTTGGTCAGCCGGCAGGCTGGCGATTCGATGTCTACATGATAACGGATCAAGGTACATCCAACCGTGACCGCAACCTCTAGCGCAGGTCGTTGAGCAGCATGTTGCAACCGCGCAATTGAGATCCTGTAAGTCGACCCGTAACTCGAAAACCCTCACCCACCTGTTCGCCAAGATCCTCTGTTAGTATAGCCGAAATGCTGTACATATTCGCAAGGTCTATTATCGCCAGCACACCGGGTTCGCCCTCCGGCTGTCGACGAAGGGGATTTTCCGGATCACGAACTTCGACTCGAACCCATGACGGTGGATAGAAGACATCACCGCCACGCGTATAGCACTGGCTGAGTAACTCGCACATGCCGTATTCGCTCACAACGGCGGAGCGATCAACGCCAAAGCCATCGGCGAGTCTCCGATGCAGATCGTCTCGGGATATCTCCTGGCGTCGGGTCTTCATGCCGCCTGTTTCGATGACGACGCTGCCCGGAGGCAACGGCAAAGCCTTTGCCTCGACAAGGTCAAGCAGGCCGAACGCCACTCCGAAAAGAATCAGTCGAGTTCCGTATCGCTCGCTCCATGCCACCGCGCCCTCAAGTGCTTCTCGACGCCCCGCAAAACTGCCGCTCTCCTCGTCGCCATAACTGCGAATGAGGCATCTGACCATGTACAGGAGCGATGATGTCTCGCCTGCGTTGGTGTAGCCTGGTAGATCCGCCAGAAACGTGAAGGGCCCGACTCCGAATTGACGCTCAAAATTGGTTCGGATCGACTTTTCGTAGACGCCTAGTCTGTGAACAGCGTGCCGGCTACGCTCGGCCCCTGTGGTCCCGCTGCTTTGGAATACGGCTTCGGCGCGGTCAGATGAGAATGTGCTGAGTACGCCTCGCCTGAACGACTCGATGGGCAGGTGCGGCGACTCGTAAGCATGATCGCCCAGCAGATCGAGATAGCGGCGATAGAGGTCGATGTTTTGCCGCTGAAAGTCTACGATCGCCTCGAATTGTTCCTCGAACAGCGGGCTGCCGCTACGTCCAGTATCGGTGAAACTGCGTTCAACTCTGACGACAGCTTCAGGTGCTCCTTCGTGCGTTCCGTAGGTCACCGCACCGTTCGAATCATGCACCCGAACGCCTTGGTCTCCGGTACCGCTACCGGTCTGGACTCGGAAACAGCCATGAGAGCGTCACGAAGGTATTCCTTCTTGACGTTACCGGGGTCGCCCGGGCTGTCATCAATTGCCCCGGAGTAAACGAGTGTGCCGGCCGCGTCGAAAACAAATGCCTGTGGCGCCCTTGAGGCTCCCAGCGCTTTCGCGAGAGCGGACGTCGGGTCCGTCAGGTATGGAATGGTGATGCCGTTCTCGCGGGCGTAGGCCGTCGATGCAGCGGCCGACTCAGCCGGGAAAGCTGCCGCGTCGTTCGAGTTCACCAGAAGCAGCACTTTACCTGTTCCCGTCAACTCGCTGCTTAACAGCTGGATACGGTTTTCGTACCTGGTTGTCCATGGGCATTTGTTACCCCAGAACACGACTGCTGTGTACGCGCTCCCCCGTAATGCTCCCAGTGAACTTGGTGCACCAGCTCCGGATGTCAGTTTCACGTCCAGCGCGGGCATGGGCGTGCCAAGAGGAATCGCCGCATCCTGGGCGAAACTTGCGTAAGGAAATCCAAAACAGCCAATAAGCAGCAGTCGGGATGTCCATTGCCTGATTTTCATGTGACGATCACCACTTGGGTCTGTAACCACGTGAGGGCAACTCGCGGCAAAATACAACCGCAGCAGGGTCCGTGGGTTTCGACCCCGTACGAGAGCCCCGCGGGACCATGGGATCAAACATCGAGCCGAAATCAAGCCGCGCAGCCGAGTCAGGCGGATTTCCGGTAACCGGCCATGTCGTCTTGCGGGTCTTCCAGATCGTCGTCCTCAATCTCCAGGTCTATCCGATCGGCCATCACCTGGCTCAGCAGGTTGAGGAGTTCGCTTTTTCTGTACGGCTTCCCAAGGAAGTAGTTGAAACCATCTCCGAGGACCTGGTCGCGATCCGTACGACGCCCCTGTTCTTCGAGGGCTACAAACGCGACGTTCTTGTACGAACGGCGGGACCGGATCTTCTCGACCACGTCGATGACGGCTCGATATCCCGACAAGCCCAGATCCACGAGGATTACGTCGTACTGAGAACGACGTGACTGGCGGTACAGCGTCTCGATATCCTCCGCGACGTCTATGCGGAAGTAATCCTGCAGAACGTATCCGACCATCATGTGTACGTCGACGCTGTCGTCCGCGAGGAGAAGTCGGGGAAGTGACGTTTCGTCCTTTCCGATCATCGGGAATGCCCGCGGAAGCGTAAGCGAGAACATACTGCCCTCTTTGTCACTCTCCATCGAGATCGTCCCGTTCATCAGTTCGATCAATCGTTTCGTGATTCCCAATCCGATTCCCGCACCCCGTGCAGCATGCGTCGGATCCAGATCTTCCGAGCCCAGGTCGTCCAGATTGCCGGGGACGAGATCCGCGTCGATTCCCATGCCCGTATCAAGAACCCGGACGTTCACGTTGTCGTCATCCTCGTCAAGCTCCACGATGACTCCGCCGGCATCTGTGAACTTGATCGAGTTATCGACCAGGCTCTGCACGACGCGAGTCAGGCATGCGTGATCGGCGCGAGTGAGTATGTCCGTTTCGGTAGCCTCGATCTTCAAAAAGAGACCCTTCTCCTCAGCCGTCTCGCGTGCCTCGGCGACGATCTGCCCAACTTCTTCAACGACGTTCAGCACTTTCGGGCTCAGATCGAATTCATTATTGCTAAGGCCGGCGAGATCAAGAACGGCATTCAGCGTATTCATGAGTCGTCGACCGTTCCGTTCGATCAAGCCAACAAACTCGCGCTGCTCGTCCGACACCTCTCCCTGCAGAATCTCCGCGAATCCGATGATCCCGGTGATCGGCTTGCGGAATTCCTGGTTGATATTCTCGAGGAACGCCTCCTTAAGATGGCCGACTTTGTCGACCTCTCCCTGGGCCTGATCGAGTTGCAGCCTGTTCTTCTTCAGCTCCGTAATGTCGAGAGCGTATGACGCTACGGCCGCTACTTCGTCTTCAGGCCCGACTGCAACGGCAGCGTAGGACCTGAGAAAGTGACGGGCCTCTCCACGAATCTCTATTTCTTCCTCGAAGCCGATGATTCCCTCGCCTGCAACGGCACGTCTGCGATGTGCGCGACGCCGCAAAGCGATATCGGTTGAAATGTCCAGTTTCCGACATAATTCCAGATCGGACTTACCCGTGAGCCAATCAAGAGAGACCTGTCCGTATCCGACATGATCATTCGCATACACGTACTTGCCGGACGGAGTCAGGACCGAGACCTCCATCGGAACAGCATTGAGGAGTCGCTCATGGAACTGTTTGAATTCCGTCACCGCCTCCATGTGCTGTGACACGTCATGAAGTGTTGCGATATAGTAATCTTTGCGCCCGAAGCGTATCCGCGTCAGCACGACTTCGACATCGATTTCGCCTACGTGCTCACTCCAGACACCTGCGGTGAACGATTCGATCGACCCGACTCGCAGTTGCGATACGGTATCGGCAAGGTTATTGTCGTCAGCGATTTTGACAAACTGCTTCAGCCGTCTGAACCGGATCTGTGTCCGGGTCTGCTTTAACAGCTTGCACGCGGCCCTGTTGGCATCAATTACCTTCAGGTTTGTATCGGCAAATAGTATCGGCGTACCGACCTGTTCGAAGATCGCTCGGAACTGCCTTTCTCTCGATCGCATCGAGCCGCGAACACGCTTCAGAAGAGACATTGCCAGAAACGCTACGAGGCCAAGGACGACGCCTCCTGCCCACGGGTAGTAAGGTGGTGGAAGCAGGACCTTCTCAAAATCTGAGTCCGACCGCGTGTACAACTGATACGAGAACGGGTCGTCGTGGCGGTAGTGATCGAGGA
Source organism: Rhodothermales bacterium (assembly GCA_013002345.1). NCBI lineage: Bacteria > Pseudomonadati > Rhodothermota > Rhodothermia > Rhodothermales > Rhodothermales bacterium. Next base: position 8,513 of record JABDKH010000132.1, on the reverse strand, counting down.
CGCCGGTAACCCGCACGTAGTGGCCTCGCTGTCCCGTCCAGGCGACCGAACGGGGACTGCGGTTGTCGATTCGAACGACAATCGGACCGGCGGTTCGGTTCACCAACAGGTAAGATCCGTCAGCATCCACCGCCTTGCTGACGATGAACCCCTCAATGGTTACAATACTGCCGACCAGCGGGGAGAGATTGGGTTCGGCGTTCCTGGCACGGATTGACGGGAGAATTGTCCTGTTGGTCGCACGTACCTCGATCCGCTCCAGATCCAGTGTAATGTTGCGGCCTGCGCGAACGACCCGGCCGCTCACCTCGATGCTGTCGCCGTATACAATCTCTCCGAGAGAGCGTCTGTCGTCCAGACGTATTCCGCCCGACGCATCCTGGAGGTATGCGCTGTTGAACTTCGGAGCCATCATCTTGCCCAGGCTCACACGCCCAACAATCGCAACACGGTCGCCAACCCGGTCGGGGACGCCATCGCCATCGTAGTCCTTTGACAGATCTGCGACCACGACGTGGTCACTCCTGGACGAGGCCTGAGACAGTGCCCGGCCAGGGAATATGGTAAATAACAGCGCTGACGCGCAGCACAGTACTACAAACTGAGATTGGCGCACTTGGTGTTCCGGCTGGGGCAGGCAGACCCTTGGCGAATGCCTGAAGATTCCGATTGCTTTCGCGGATGTCCGTCGTGGTATCGGCGGCGCTCACGGAAACTTGAGGCTCTGAGGCTATGCCTGACTTCACAAACCAGCCCGCTTCACACGACCAACCATGGTTTTGTTAAGCATGACCAGTACCACGATAACCGTGCCCCACTGCGCCAGACACGTCATCACACTGTAATAGTCAAATGGATCATACCATGAGTCCGGTGCATACACTGTTGCGGACTGATAGAGCCACCAGCCGAGCAACACGACTGCTTGAAGCGGGACCAGAGCCGTAATCAACACATCCCATCCACGCGTTACGTTCCAGTCTCCGGGCAACCCGTCAATGACTTCGTGCCTGAACTTCGCGGCACCATAGCGAATCACCGCGAAAGCCACGAATGCGCCGGAGATCATGAGTGCCACACCCCACACAAAATCCTGATTTCCCAGGAAATCGAGGTTGATTGCGGATGGTATCCCGAACGCAAAGCCTGCCGCACCAACAAACAGGATGGCTCGTGGTCGAACGAGACCGGAATCCACGAATACGCGGGTTGCCAGCTCGATCATCGAGATCAACGAACTGAATGCAGCAAACGAAAGACCCAGGAAGAACAACATGGCGAGCGGTCCGCCGGCAGGCATCTTCGCGAAAAGCTGCGGCATCCAGATAAACGTCAAGCCCGTGGATGCAGGCCCGCTCGACTTCATGATTTCAAGTACCTCAGGGCGAGACATCTCACTGCCAAGGATGGCGAAGACCGTCCCGAAAATCGTCACAGCGGCAGCTAGAGAAACGAGATTGTTGCCGATTCCTGTGATGAAGGCATTCTTGACGACTCCGTGTTTGCTCTGCATGTACGCGCCGTACGTGAGAATCAATCCCCACCCGGCGCCGGTGTCCCATGCATTCTGCGTCAGTGCCTCCAGCCAGATCCTTGGCCGCATCAGCGTCGACCAATCGGGTGTGAAGAGAAACGCGATCCCCTCGCCGGCTCCCTCGAGTGTCACGGTCCGCCCGAGCGAAATCAGTACGATCACAAGAAGAGCCGGAATCAGAACCTTGTTGACACGCTCGATGGATTTCACACCTTTCCACACCGCGAGCATGGCCAGGGTTATCGCCATCCCGTGAAAGATCACGGGAAAGCCGCCGGACTGAAAACCATCCCATATCGCTTGAGCCGAATCGGTCGTAACCGGCAACGGATTCACGATCATGGAAAAGAAGTAGTAGATACACCAGCCTGCGACGACGGAGTAGTAGAACATGATAGCCGTGGCCACCAGGCCGACGAACGCGCCCATCCAGGCAAAACGGTCTCCCGCCGTCTTCATGAAGGTCCCCACCACTCCCATTCGCCCCTTCCGCCCGAGTGCGTATTCCGCGATGATCAGCGGAATACTCCATACGAACAGAAAGATGAACCACGCCAGAAGAAATGCTCCCGCGCCCGCGTCTCCGCTGTTCTGTGCGGCAATGCGCGGAAACCTCCAGATGTTGCCGGTGCCAACGGCGATCCCGAGCACACTGAGCAGCAAGCCCCACCTGCTTGTGAATACGCCGGCGGAATTTTGTATGGAATGGTCAGTCTTCATGCGGAGCAGGATTGAGTCTCAGGGTCGCAATGGAAGCAGGGCCGTCAAAATGGCGCGGGTCGGTCGGGTTTTCAAGACGAAAATGACTGAAACGCAGATACGCATCAATCTGCGAGTCGTAGAACTCGTGCAGCGGATTACCCGATGGACCGCCGGGAAATACTCCGTATCCGGTTGGTGGCTGAGTTGAAAGGTCCACAACTACACGCCAACTGGCACTGTGTGTAACCGTTCGGCCAATGCCGGGCGACAACGTCTCAGAATAGCCGGGAAACGAGAATGGTCCTCTCCATAACGACTCGAATCTCGCCGTCCGCAGGAGATGCTGAAACACGATCGAGTGCTGATCTCCCCAGACCGTGCTCTCATGATCGTCGTACGCATCAACGGCGTCGACCAGTGACATGCACATGAGATCGCTGATGAGTTCGCGTTCGGGAGTGGAGACGCGATCAGCCCATTTTGCGTCAATGGAGCCGTCCAGCAATCGATAGAGTTGGGCCGTGTATGGCTTGAGACGGCCGAACGGAGCCTCGTCCCACGTCATGTTCTTGAGGGATTTCATCCACTCGTCAAATAGCAGTGTCTCGCGACTGCCCAAACCGGTTTCCGCATCCCAGGAGATCAGCATCTGCCGCCCTCGCTCAGCCGTCTCGTCCGCACACCGATTCGAGCTGAGGAGAGCTGCAAAGTCACGTCCCTGCACAGCCAGAACGTCCGACTGATACCGTCCGATGTCGTCAACACTGTGTCGGTCCTGGCCACTCAGTAGTTCATTAATTCGGATGCCGCGATACGATCGGCGCCAGTCATGTCCGATGTAGTGAGGATACCACGCGCCGGCGGGTTCCTGGTTTGCGGATGCGAGGAAACCCTGGGCGGGATTGCGTGAGTACGGCAGATCCTCGAACGCCACCCTTCCCGTCCACACCGGTCCGCTTTTCGTTCCGTCAAGCAGTCCCGCACCGTCACCTCCCCGGCGAATCGGCAGGTAGCCGGTCGATCGAATCGCGATGTTGCCGTCCACGTCTCCGTAGAGAACGTTCTGCATCGGACTGTCCCAGAACCGCAACGCGTCCTCAAACTCCTCAATGCCACCGGCATGCATCATGCCCCACACCGCGCGAAGCGTTCGGCTGCTGTCGTGCCCGACCCATCGCAGGGAAACCGCCTCACCATCGAACAGTCGAACCGGTCCCCACTCGGCGTACAGCAGCGTGTCTACGACCGCATCTTCACCGCGAACCTGAATCGTATCCACCACCCGCTCGAAATCCTGCACTTCTCCGTCTACGACATATCGGGTCGCAGTGTCATCCAGCTGAAGTGCGACATGATCGATCTGGTCTGAGCCCGTATTCGTGAAGGCCCACGCGAGCCTGTCGTTGAACGCTTCGATAGGCAGAGGAGCACCGGGAATAGTCACGCCGTAGACGTTCATCGAAGGCGTAACCAGATGCACTTCATACCAGATGGCCGGAAGGGTGACTCGAAGATGCATGTCCCCGGCCAGAATCGGTGCTCGCGTTGTCGAGCGGGACCCGGCGACCGCCCAGTTATTTGAACCCCGGCCAAGCTCAAAGCCGAATCCGGTGAACGATTTCGAAGCTGCCAGATCTTTCGCCAGTTCATCAACAACCGCCTGCGCGGACGGACCCGAATCACCGCGGGTGACCGGACGCGGCGGTGCAGACGACTCCCGTTCGGCCGGAATGATCGGCGCGTTGATGGCAGCGTGGATTGGAAACAGCTGGGAATAGTCTGCAACTCCGAGATTATCTCGAAGCGATCCATACTGGGCGTCATCGGTGCGAAACGTCAAGTCGTACGACATAAACTGCAGTACCCGGGTGATTTGCCCCAGCGTGCAGCGCTCCGGTTCGTAATTAAGGAGCCGGAATTCGAGTGGAAGATCTCCGGGATCGAGTGTATCGATAAAGCCGTTGACGCCTGCGCAGTACCAGGCGGCGAGCTCCGCTTCAATGCCGCCCGCCGCCGCGATTCGACGTGCGTTGCCCGAAGCTCCGTACTCCATGCCAATTTCTCTCATGAATCGATCGGTCCGCAGAGCCCCCTCACCGAGCACCTCCGACAGCCGACCCGCTGCGACGCGCGGCACAAAATCCATCTGAAACAAGCGGTCTTGTGCGGTCACGAAACCGAGCGCAGTCACCACATCCCGATCGCTTGACGCATATATGTGCGGAACACCTCGCACGTCACGAAACACCGAAACCGGGGCCTCGAGACCAGCAAGTCGAATCGCCTGGTGCTCGGCGTAGGCTGTTTTTCGTGCTGTCCGGTACAGCCCGTTCCACGGATCTAGAAGCGCGCCCGGTGCCGGTCCGCCGCTGAGTCCTGATGACAGGAGTACGAGGATGAGCCCGCACGCTACACACGACCCGAGGAAGTGGAAAGATCTTCTCATCATTCGTGGTGTGGCCATCACAGGCGCGGGCTTATTGTCCATACCGTCTCGTCCGTGACCCGTAGCGACCAGTGTCGTTTGTCGTGCTCTGCACATCCGCCAGCTATCGCAGGTGTTCGGCACGACGGCGTTGAAAGTAGCGGGATCCGGCACCGGAGTCAATTTCAGTGATCTCCTGCCCACGGTCCAATGATCATCGAGAAAGTATATTGACGCCGTAATTACAAGCCACAGCAATGGTCATGCGAACCACCATCCCCTTCCTGCTCGCATCGGCATCACCTCGACGACGACATCTGCTCGAAATCCTTGGTCTGCCGTTCTCAGTAATCACGGCGTCGGTATCCGAGGATGTCGAGACGGAGTGGGCACCCGCAGAGATTGTTCAGAATCTCGCCATTCGCAAAGCCGCATCCGTAGCGGATGAATATCCGGATGCGCTGGTTCTCGGGGCGGACACTCTTGTGGTGGTTGGAGACGAAATCCTCGGTAAACCCGTCAATCAGTCCGAGGCTGTACGGATGCTGGAGATGCTAAGTGCGCGGACTCATCAGGTATTCACCGGCCTTGCCCTCGTCTCCCGGGCCTCCGATCGATCAACGGTAGGCCATGAGGTCACGGATGTCACGTTCGCCGAACTGGACCCGGCGCAGATTAGCGCGTATGTGGCGTCCGGCTCGCCGATGGACAAGGCGGGCGCATATGGTATACAGGAGGATCTCGGGGCCACTTTCGTTTCCGGGATCCGAGGCGACTACTACACGGTAGTCGGTCTTCCGCTTCACCGACTGTACAGGATGCTCACGAGCGAATTCGGTGACCTGCTGGAATTCGATCTAGCTCCGAATTCGAACTTGTGATCGGGATGTCGGGCGGCGGCAGCAATGCTTGAGCGAGAAGCATCCCACTGGTAACCGACTATTCCCGAACGACGACGTGCGATGCCGGCCGGCGTGGCGTTCTCCGGTCTTCGGTTCCATAGCCCATGCGCAACACGATCTGCGGGTACCGGGTCTCTCCAACTATGCTTACAAGTTCGCGACGTAGCTCCGCGACCTCGATGGGCTGATTCAGATACGATGCCTGGATGCCATAGTCAGCCGCCAGCAACAACACATGGTCAAGCGCCATGCCGGCCTGCAACCACGAGCGATGGTCATCTCCGTCAGTGCTGAGCACCGCAAGAACCGGAGAGCCCGCGGCCAGTTGTTCGTCCTTTGCAGCCTGTCCGTCGCCCCAGTCGAACGTTCGCACGACGAACGGTCCGAGCCTCGACTTCATATCACCCACTCCCATGGCATAGCCGGGTATTCCATCGCTACGATAGCTCCGGTTTGGCCTGAGCCACGCCGCCAGCTCTCGCCTGAAGTGCTTGTTACGTGCCTGGATCCGATCGCCGGTGGCGATCAGCGACGCGAGTGCACTCTTGCTGTTGTCGTCGCTGAAGAGGTCGAGGCGCGCCCCCGACGACTCGGCAGCCGCCCGGAGTGAGTCAAGTTCCAGATCTGGAACGGGTTGATCCAGAAAGGGACAGCGGTTCGTGTGGCGCTTCTTGATCGCCATGAAAAGGCGTTCCTCCTCAAGCGTCGGGTCGTAGACACCCGCAACTTCCACCCTCGCGAGCAGATCCAGATCGGATTCGTCTGGAAACAACGTGACGCCGGGCTCCATGCGGTAGTGCCGCATGGCAACGGTCAGATGAAATAACGCCGCACCGCAACTCATGATCAACTCACGGTCTTCCGGATCAACGACGGGTAGAGCTCGCGAGCGATCTGCCAGCAATGCGAGGCCCTGCGAACCTATGGCGAACAGCCACGGCTGTGTGTTGTGACCCGAGGGCGCAAGAATTGCAAAACCGACCAGGTATCTCAGCCTCTCGGGCAACGATGCAGACTCCGGAAAATCATGCTCACTCGTCAGCCACGGATCATTCGGCTCTGGATCCTTCATACAGCAATCCTCCACTTGCGTCGATCAATGGGCTGAACGTACGACGAATCGACCCATGTTCTGATCTGCAGCTTACAAGCGTACTTCGGCTTTGCCATGTTACTGATTCGGTCGACTCTTATGCAGCCGAAGCCGGCGTACTGACCGGCGGCTCAACATAGACGGAGCACGACGCGCCCTGAAGAACTTTCTCTGTGGTGCTTCCCACAACAAACCGTTCACTCGCGGAAAGGCCCCTTTTTGTCATCACGATCAAATCACAGCCAAGCTCATTGACAAAGTCGAGAATTACCGGCGCCGGAATCCCCTCTCTGACGTGAATCCGGTGAGGAATGTATGGACCTCGTAGATCCTTGACGAGATCGACGACCATCTGGTGGACGCGCTCCTCCACATCCGGCACAAGATCACGCAGGGTCTTGATCGTGGTGAGGGATACGGGGAATGCAAACCGCTCGAGCACGTTAACGATTTCCAGCTGAGCACGAAACAGGGTGGCCAGTTTGTGCGCGGCCCTCAATCCCGAAACGCTATTATCTGAAAGGTCGAGGGGTACCAGGATTCTCTGAACAGGCTGGTCCGTGTCAGAGCCGATTCGTTCTCTCGCCACCAGCACCGGGATGTCAGACTCCGCTACGACAGCCCGCGCAACACTGCCCAGCAACAGCCTCTTCAGACCGGACCGACCGTGCGTCCCGACGGCGATAAGATCCATTTCTTCCTTCCGCGCGTAGTCAACCAGGGCGTGAGCTGGTCGCGGACCTCGCACCTGCACGGATTTCACAGCGCCCTCATCGATGCCTGACCGGTTGATGAACGTCTTCATCAACCTGCTTGACTCCTGCACAAGGGCATCGATGAGAATGCGATCATTGATGGCGACACGATAGGCCTCCACGAGAGGATTCTCGCCGAGCGTATCGATCACGTGAGCCACGTGCGTCTCAGCTCCGCAAGTCTGGCCAAGACTCGCGGCCTGTCGTAACGCCGCATGGGAGGAATCCGAGAAGTCGGTACCGACAAGGATTCTCCCAAACGAGTCCATCACAGCTTCTCCCTAAGAGCGCTCTCTAAGCATGAAGCGTATCGGAATCGCGAGTTTCACGCGGACCGCTCGACCACGTTGTCGGCCCGGGTTGTATCGAAGCTTCGTTACCGCTTCTATCGCGGCTTCATCAAGCACGCCGCCCGCCGACTTCGCGACGATCGGATTCGAGCCCGTCCCGTCCGGTTCCACCACAACCTGGATCACCACGAGACCCTCCATCTGTGCCTGACGCGCAATTGGCGGATACTCAAGAAACTCGTAGATCTTGTTCGCACCGCCGATGATCTCAGGCATCTGTTCTACGACGACGAAGATCTCGGTCAGATCTTCTTCCTCTTCTTCTACCTCTTCAACCGGCGGTGGCGGTATGTAGGCAGCCGCTTCATTCATGTCCAGCGTCACGTCCAGGTCCAGCTCGTCATCATCGAGAATCGTGTCGTCCGCGACTTCAACAGGCACGGGCGGCCGTGGCGGTGGCGGCGGTCTGTCGATCTGTTTGGTCTGAAGGATCTCTTCCATCTCAACGACCTCCTGCTCCGCCAGTGTCACGTCGAATCCCTCGGCGGCCGGATACAGAGGAGCACGGATAATCCACACCAGCGCAGCGAGTGACACCGTGAGTCCAGCCTCAACGGAAAGGCGGTAGTGTGAGCGCCAGTTCTTCCCCCTCTCTTTGCGGAGAATCCTTCTTCCGTACTCTACGGACCTCTTCGGCCGTTCCCCGCTATTCAGTAGACCCGACCGCTCAACTCCGTCGTCCGTACTCGGTCTGTCCTCTCGGGTGCGAGAGCCCCGCCATGTGGGTTTGTCCTTCAAAACTGCCATCTATG
>JABDKH010000131.1 GCA_013002345.1 Rhodothermales bacterium | reverse complement strand
TTGCGTCCGCGTCGCTCCACATGCCATCTTCGTACACGATATAGCTCTTCGACTCAAACTCGTAATAGATCGCCTCGGGGCTTGGAGTTGTGGCCGACGACCTTGACTGAATACCGAACATGGGCTGGTACTCAACGCCCTCGTTGCGGTATGCTCCAATCTTGTCACTTCCCGGGATGTTCGGATAGTCGGACGATTCCGGCAGATGAAGCGAGAGCAAGTAGGCATTCTGATCGACGCCATCGAAGAAGCCGTTGAACGACAACTCCTTCCGGTTCAACAGGTTAAAGATGTCAACAAAGAACTGCATGCGTCGACCGCTCGGCAGATCGAGGCTCTTTGTAAATCGCAGATCGAGCCCCCAGGAGTCCTTGAACTCTACGTTGTTTATAACGCCGGGTACTGATCCTCCACCGGTCCACGTGGTCTTGCTCCCCGCAACCCAACGACCGATGAAACTCACTCTCCAGTCACCGAGCAAGCGTCCATACTCCGACGGAACCAGCACGTCCACGTTAGCTCTCGCGTACGGCCGAGGCACCGGCCTTGACGAGGCTCTCCGGCGCTCCGTGTCGTCGTTTTCGAAGATCCGCTGTGCCGTCGTGTTTTCCTGGATTCTGCGAAATCCGAAATATCCGGAAGTGAATACCATGTACGTGTAGTTCACGAATCCCTGTACCCATCGTCCCCGGTTGCGCGACAGGGTTACCTCAAAGCCACGAATATCTTCGAAGCTGTTGGGCTCGGTCTGGATGTACTCCGTCTGTCCATCTCGGCTGGTGTATTCCACCAGGAACGGTTGCAGAGACACATCCTTATAGTATCCAGCGAGTCGGAGCAGGTACTGCCCGAACAGCGACTGCTCGAACCCGATTTCGTAGGCTATCGTGCGCTCCAGTGGATTATTCGGATTTGCTATACGTGTGATTTGACCCGTAGAGGAAGCAAACCGGAGCAGATAGAGATTGTCTGAACTGGGCAGTTTACGGAAGTGCCCATAGTTGAAAAACAGCTTGCTGTTCGTCGTGATCGGAAAAGACATGCCGAGCCGGGGACTCAGCGTGAAGATCGCATCTGACGACTCGCGGGTGACCAGAGTATCAAGTCCCGCCGACAGCCGTGCCGAGAAGGCCGACGTGAAAGGGTCGTATGTATACCAATCGGTACCCGCAGTGAAGAAGTCCAGTCTAAGGCCAAGGTTGGCGACCATGCCCCTGAACTCGAGCTTGCCCTGCGTGTAGGCTGCACCTCGAATGGGTGTCTCGTCCCACTTGGACTGTTCGTCAGACGACGGCAAGAACGCGTCAACTCGACCATAGTTTACTTGACTATCGGTCACATTGAGCTCGATGCCACTCTTGACCTGGAGCACCCGGTTCATCTGGCTGGTGATATCACCGCGAAGGTTGTAGTTGGAAATGGAGGTCGAGTCGCGGGAGTTGCTCATTCCAACCCCTGTACGCATGCCTTCCACTCCGAACGTCGGCGCCGGCTGGAAGCCAAACGGTGCCTCATCAAAGCCAATGCCTCCGAAAGTCACCACCGGCGACGCGTCACGAAGGCGCCCAGGGTTCGCGTCATACTTGGATTGCGATCGTGCCAGTCGAATTTCGTAGAATGATCTGTCGTTGGGCGCGTGTGTAAACGTGGCGCCCACGAGGTTGAATTTCTCCGTATACGGAGTCCAGTAGTCTGTCGAGAAGATGCGGGTGTTGATGAAACTGATCCGGCTCAACTGACTTGCGATACCCGATGCCGAGCGGAACACACCGGGCTGGCCCGACCGGCTGCTCGCGGTGCCTTCGGTCTGTCCGAAGAGACCCTCGACAGCGAGTTTCATTCCGGGCTTGAGATCAGACGTGACCTTGGCGTGGAATGTTTGCTGCTCGAACCGGTCCGTGAAGAGCGGGATCATATACATCTCCTGATCCCTGCGGTAGGACGCGTAGAAACGGGTACTCTTGACAATAGGACCACCAAAACCGACGTCTACCTGGTAGTCCGGCTCGGCGATCTCGAGATCCTTGCGATATTGCCACGTAAAGGCCCGTTGAAGTGCGGATGGTGTGAGGTCGTTGGTCGGATCTCCGTCGCTTAGTAGTTCATCCGTCTCAGCGATCCATCCATCCCAGTTCCTGTACTGGTCCTGCGTGAACTCGTCCCATGCCCCGCTCTGGGTGCCGTCAAAAGCCACATCCGAATCGACAAGAGGCCGGATCCAGTAAGAATTCAAATCATTCGCGTTAGCTCCAAAGTGCTTCTGGGCCGGCGCGCTGTAACGGATAATGGCGTCGCCCGAGAACCGATCCCGGCGGCCCTCCTTCGTGACCACATTCAGAACGCCCGAACGAACCTGTCCGTACTCGGCGTTGAAACCACCGGTGAGGAGCTGAATCTCGTCGATGGAGGCGAGGCTTATGTTCGTGAACGGCGAATTATCGCGCTCGTCACGCAGGGTCAGGCCGTTCAGGTTGAACAACAATTCACTGGTGCCGCTGCCGCGGACCGAAAGTCCCTGGACACCAGCCTGCAGTCCCACCACAGACGCCACGCTGTTCGCCGGGAGCGCTTCGACTTCCGACGCAGAGATGTTGGCCTGGCTCGATGATATGTCCGGCTGGACCACAGGGCGCGCAGCCGTGATCGTCACCTCCTCCAAACCGAACGCTTCTTCTTCGAGGGAGAAGTTGATCGTGGTCGTGAGATCAATATTGACACGTACGCCTGCGAACGTCTGACGGGCGAATCCAACGAACGAGGCTTGCACGTCGTACGTGCCGGGCTTGACGTTCAGTATGGAATAGTAGCCGTCGAGATCCGAACTGGTGCCCTGCAGCGTGCCGACAATCACGACGTTGACACCGGGGAGTGGTTCACCGGATGCGGCATCGGAAATCCGGCCGGCAATTTTGCCCGACTGGCCAAGCGCTGAGGGGGCCGTCAGCATCAGCATAACGAACGCCAATACCGCAAGCTGGACGAGACGGACACTGCTAGTCATCTGAATCGATCTCCGTGGCGGGAAATGAAGAAGATGGAGGCGCGGAAGCCTGACCGTCACGTCGCTAAGTGCGCCTTTCGATGAGGTGAATCTTGGCATCGCAGCGTGGACCCTTACA
>JABDKH010000130.1 GCA_013002345.1 Rhodothermales bacterium | reverse complement strand
TCGACGGCATCGATGATCATCGACTTGAGGGAGTTGACGACCGCCGTGTAAACAGCGAAGTCATCCAATGCTTCCTTGTGGAGGCGATTCGTCTCGGTGATCTGAGGCGAAGTGGCTCCGTTAGGGTGACCAGGATGAGGACCGGGATGGACGGGAGCAACAATGGGCTGTGTTCCCTGAAGAGCCGCGTAGGCGGCGGGATCCATGACCGCACCGAGATGACCGTGGGTGCCGCCGCCGAGGAGACTTGGGATCGCAGAAGCGTTCGCGTAGACTTCCATCTTCAAGATGCGGAGGCTGATGGCGGTAGGAATGCCATGGATCTTCGTGAGCGAAGTGTAAGGGAAAGGAAGTGGCTTGGAGTCGGCCATCGTGCAAGAGTCCCACGTCGAAAAATAAGGCGTAAGTTGAGTTGTGGTGGGATTAAGAACGTCAAACTACGTGTAGTGAGTAGTTCTGTTCTTGGCGGTTCGTTAGAGCTGTCAGCGAGCTTGGTAACAGCGTTGACCGTGAAGGTATTGCTGTTGGAAGGTCTTGAAATTTCGCTAGTCTGTTGAGCAGACGAGATGTCGAGAGTTTTGACGTAAACGATTGACTAGCGAAATTATGAGCTATCGAGGGTGCGAGGACGAGAGTGGGAAGATATCCTCTTGGGCCTAATCTAGGTCCCGGTAGTGCGAGGGGATCAACACACCCTCACCACTCTCGTCTGAGTGAGCATTGCTGGAAAGAGAGTCGGCAGGAGGCGACGGGACCGGACCGTCGGGCGGTTCGGGCTCAACGTCCTCGTCGACGTCGTCCTGCAGGATTTCAAAGTAGTTGCGCGACGCATTGGGGTCGTGAAGGTAGGTAGATCGTACGTCTTGATGATGCGACGGGGGATGATGCTTGGTAAAATAGTCGGCGCGGTTGAGTGTGCCTTTCCGCCAGTAGACATGGAACTGCTTCTGGCGGACACGGTCACGTATCCAGTAGAAACGCATGTCCATGGCCTTGGAACGTCGCTGACGAACGGTGTCATTGGCAATGCCAGTGGCAGTGCTGTTGTCCGTTTGCAGCGGAGTCGGAGGTTGTGGGTGACCGAGTTCTTCGAGTAAAATACGCATCGGTACAGCTTCTTTAGCAGTGTAGTAACCACCAGCAAGTTCGGCTTCGGCAGCGCTAGAGAGGACTTCCTTCGGAATCTGGACGAGGACCGACACCGCACCGTTGGACGCAGGTGGAGGATCCGTATCGCCGGGCGGTTTGTCGGGGTTCTCGGGAAAATCGCTGAGGAAGAAGTAGCCTGCAACGCGGGAACGAGCCTTGATGACACTCAAATAAGATGCATCGCTGTGGGTCCAGAGGCACATGTCACTTGCGGTATATCGTAGAATGGCATCAGGATGGGTGGCGAGGTAGTTGAGAAGCTTGGTGACGGCCTTCATGGTGTGTTCAGTGGGATTGGCCTGCTGTGTGGCGAGGTCACTGAGGGCGACAAGAGGCGTAGGGTCGATGGCACGCGCGTAGAATAGGATGACACCGACAATCTGTTGGACACGTTTGGTGTCTTGGAGGTCGAGGGACGGAGAGCTGTCAGGTAGGGGCGCCAGCTGCGTGCGTTTGCCGTAGGTAGGAGTTTGCCACGCATGAGGCGCGTGTTCGGGGCGGGTCGGTGGCGGATGTTCGAAACGTTGAAGGCACCGCTCGATGTAACCAGGCATGGAGAGGTCGACGGTGCGATTGTCGTAGTCCCAGTCGAGAGTAATGCCAGCGTAGCGAGTACCCGACCAGTCGGTAGTAACACGGTAGTATTTGCGCAGGGTCGATAGAAGGTGTTCGGCGTCATCGTCACTGGTGTACTTGACGCCAAAGTCATCAACGATAAGCGTGAACTTGGTATCGCGTTCGCGGTGACGCCAAAGGCCGGCGGTGATGGCAACAGGCTCGTACCCATGGGGAGCCATGCGTTCGACAAGCAGCTCGTTAGCGATGCGACCTGCCTGGGGTAAACCGTACATACCGCGGCGGAGTTCGGTGTAGACG
>JABDKH010000129.1 GCA_013002345.1 Rhodothermales bacterium | reverse complement strand
CCATAAAGACGTCCACACCTTCGGGTGCCTCAATCTGTCCGTAGTGAATATTGAACCCGTGTCCAAAGCCAAGCGCCTTGCCCGGCGCCATATGGAGCTCGATATCTGCGTAGTAGACGCGCTTCTGGTCCTGATCGGGAATAAGGATCATGATCACGTCGCCCCACGCGGCGGCTGCCGGGATCGACGCGACCGAAAGGCCGCGTGACACGCACTTCTCTGCAGAGGCGGAGCTCGGCCGCAGTCCGACGACCACCTCAACGCCGCTCTCGTGCAGATTGAGCGCATGGGCATGACCCTGGCTTCCATACCCGATCACCGCCACCTTCCTGGATCCGATCAGCTGCGGGTCCGACTCGTAGTAAACCTTCATCGTATTCCGTTCTGTGTTATTCGAGATGGTGTGTGAGCTCAGTCCCCGAAGACAAGCGCGCGGCGCATCGCCACGCGGCCGCTTCGGGCGATCTCCTTGATGCCATGCGGCTCCATCATTCCGACAAAAGCGTTGATCTTGGTCGTCGGACCAGTCAGTTCAAACGTCATCGTGTCGGGCGTGATATTGACCACGTTGCCCCGGAAGATTTCGATCGTATCCATCATCTCCGCTCGGGTCTCGCGGGTGTAGCCGACCTTGATCATGCAGAGTTCGCGCTCGACGTACTCTTCCTGAGTTACATCGTCTACGAGCAGCGTGTCGACGAGGTTGATGAGCTGCCGCAACACCTGGCCAATGATGCGATCGTTGCCCGTCGTCACGATGGTCATGCGTGAGATGCCATCGTCGTCCGTCGGTCCGACCGAGACACTCTCCAGATTGAAGCCGCGCGCCGAGAACATGTTGGCGACGCGATTCAGCGCACCGATGCTGTTCTCGAGCAAGACGATGATGACGTGACGATGCACGGACTCGGGATCTCCCTGCTGAAGGCTTTCTCCAGCCGCCTTCTTTCGAAAGATCTGCTGCGGTGTCAGTGTCTTTGTTGCCATGATTAACCTGGTCGGAGTTCGAAACTGTCAGGCGAGCCCGTCGGGCGTGAAGCGCTGTGTGATCATATCGTCCGTAGCCGCCCCGGCGGGTACCATGGGGAAGACCATCTCTTCCTTCACGACGCGAAAATCAATCACCACGGGACGATCGTTCACCTCCCACGCCGCGTCGATGACCGCATCGACCTCGTCAGGCGTTGTGGCACGAAGCCCCACGCAGTGATACGCTTCCGCGAGCTTCACGAAGTCCGGGTTGGTGTCGGTGAGATCGGTGTGGCTGAAACGGTTCTCGTGAAACAACTCCTGCCATTGCCTGACCATGCCGAGAAAGTTGTTATTCATGATGACGACCTTGATCGGCAGTCCGTGCGCCGCTGCCACACCAAGCTCCTGTGAGTTCATCAGGAACCCTCCGTCTCCATTAACGGAGATGACCGGGATGTCCCGGTCGCGCACGCCAAAGGCTGCACCGATCGACGCCGGCAATGAAAAACCCATCGTTCCCAGACCACCCGACGTGATGTGAGATCGCGTCTCGGTGTAGCGAAAGAACTGAGCAGCCCACATCTGATTCTGACCGACATCAGACACGACCACTGCTCGACCACCCGTCTTCTCCCGAAGTCGCTGGAGGATGAACTGTGGCCGCAACTGGCCGTCGGACTCGAAGTCCATCGGACACTGAGCCCGCCACTGGCCGATCTGGTCAAGCCACGCAGAGGTCTCCTTGCGCTCCATCAGCGGCTCGAGCTGCCCCAGCACCGCCTTCACGTCACCGATTACAGCGCAGTCGGCCGGGACGTTTTTAGAGATACAGGCCGGATCGATGTCGATGTGGATGATGCGCGCGTGTGGCGCCCAGGCGTCCAGTTTGCCCGTGACGCGATCGTCGAATCGCGCTCCGACCGCGATGAGCAGGTCAGCATGCTGAACGGCCTGGTTCGCATACCAGGTGCCATGCATTCCAAGCATGCCCACGGAGAGTTCGTCGTCCTCCGGAAATGCCCCGAGGCCATGCAGCGTGGTGGTCACAGGAATCTGCGAATGTCGTGCGAGGCGCGTCAGTATTTCTGTTGCATCCGAATTGATCGTACCTCCACCGACATACAGCAGAGGCTTCTTCGAGTCGCGTATCAGATCGGCCGCTTGCTGAATTTGGTCGTCGGCCGCCTCACCGGCGTAATCGTATCCCCTGAGGGAAACCGTTTCCGGGTAGTCGAACACGGCCTCGGCCAGAAGAATATCCTTCGGAAGATCGACTACGACTGGACCCGGCCTGCCCGTTCGGGCAATGTGGTATGCCGCGCGAACGGTCGCCGCAAGCTGATTGACGTCGCGGACCAGGAAGCTGTGCTTCGTGATGCTCCGGGTGACGCCGATCGTGTCGCATTCCTGAAACGCGTCGTTGCCGATGAGTTGTGTCGGGACCTGTCCGGTGAATACAACGATCGGAACCGAATCCATGTACGCATCCGCAATGCCGGTGACACAGTTCGTGGCGCCCGGGCCGCTTGTGACGAGAACGGTTCCGACCTTGCCCGTCGCCTTGGCATATCCCTCGGCAGCGTGAGTACCACCCTGCTCGTGACGAACGAGTACGTGCTTGAATGATGGCTTGAGACGCGCCAATTCGTCATAGATCTTGATGACGGCGCCACCCGGGTGCCCGAACACGATCTCGACGCCTTCGGCCTCAAGCGATCGGATGAGGATCTCCGCTCCACTCATAGTCTGGCCGGCCATGTGGTTCTGGCCATTAGACGATGCGGCAGATCCGGCCGAATGGCCGTTCGTACCCGTTTTCTGTCTGGCTAGCATGTCTGACTGCATTACTGCTCCGGGATAATCGGGTAATGATGATTGCGCTCTGGCGTCCCTCAGCGGACAACCTGGTGTGGCCGGGCTTCGGCGGTGCGCTGTCTGTTTGCGGAATTTGCCGGGTCCGTCGTCGGCACACGCAGCACGGCGCCGTCCGAGGCGCTCGTAACAAAGAAGGTGTATCGCTCCAGATAGCCACCCCGAATCTTCGGTTGAAACGGCAGCAGCTCCGAGCGGCGTCGTTCGATTTCCTCTTCGGATACCTGGAGCTGGATGCTTCGCGAGTTGATGTCGATCAAGATGCGATCACCCGGTACAACAAGAGCAATCGGTCCACCGGAGGCCGCCTCCGGTGAGCAGTGTCCGATGGACAGGCCGCGCGTTCCTCCCGAGAACCGGCCATCGGTCAGCATGGCGACGGATTTGTCGAGTCCCATGCCTGCGAGCGCGGATGTTGGCTGGAGCATCTCCGGCATGCCTGGTCCGCCGCGCGGTCCTTCGTAGCGAATCACCACAACATCGCCGGCCGTCACCTCACCACCGAGAATTCCCGCGACTGCATCATCCTGATTTTCGTATATGCGTGCGCTCCCCTCGAACGCGAGCATGTCGTCGGCTACAGCCCCCGTCTTCACCACACAACCGTCGGGAGCGAGATTACCGAAGAGGACGGAGAGTCCGCCGGTAGGACGAAACGCGTTATCCACCGATCGAATGAGCTCCGGCCGATGATTCGTGGCTTGCTCGAGATTCTCGCCCACCGTGAGACCCGTGACGGTCGGGCGATCGAGATGCAACACGCCGATGCTTGAAAGCTCTTTGAGTATGGCCGGGACGCCGCCTGCATTATCTACATCTTCCATGTGGACGTTGCGCGTGGCGGGAGCAACTTTACAGAGATAGGGGACCTGACTTGAGATCTGATTGATGCGATGCAGGTCGTAAGGAATCTCGGCTTCGTGCGCGGCCGCCAGAAGATGCAGAATCGTGTTGGTCGATCCGCCCATCGCCATGTCGAGAGCGAACGCATCGTCGAATGCGTCGCGCGTAACGATGTCGCGAGGTTTGAGATCGGCATCGATCAGATCGACGATCTTCGAAGCGGCCTTTCGAGCCAGTTCTTCGCGTCGCGGGTCGACCGCGAGGATCGAGCCATTGCCAGGAAGCGCGAGCCCGAGCGCCTCCATGATGCAGTTCATCGAGTTGGCCGTGAACATGCCGGAACACGATCCACAGGTCGGACATCCGAAATCTTCCAGGATCTTCAGTTCGGCATCATCTATTTCGCCTTTCTGGCGAAGCCCGACACCCTCAAAGACCGAGATCAGATCAACCGTCTCCCCTGCCGGCGTCTTGCCCGCCTTCATTGGCCCGCCGGACACAAAGATCACCGGAATGTTCAGCCTCAAAGCAGCCATCAGCATCCCCGGCACAATCTTGTCGCAATTGGGGATGCAGACGAGCCCGTCGAGCCAGTGCGCGGCGGCAACGGTCTCAACGGAGTCGGCGATCAATTCGCGGGATGGTAGCGAGTACCGCATGCCGATGTGACCCATGGCAATGCCATCGTCGACCCCGATGGTATTGAATTCGAACGGGACGGCTCCTGCCTCGCGGACCGCCTCTTTTACGACGCGGCCGAACTCCTGCAGGTGCACGTGCCCCGGGATAAGGTCGATGTAGGAGTTGCATATCCCGACGAAGGGTCGGTCAAAGTCCGCATCGTCACGGATCTGGCCGGTGGCCTTCAGCAGACTCCGGTGCGGGGCTCTCTCGAATCCCTTCTTGACGGTATCGCTTCTTCGTTTTGGACGCGGTGGCATGGCGGTGGCTCTGGGGGTGTGATCGACCCCTCGAGTGTTTTACCTGCTCGGCTCGCGCTCGATGGAGGCGAGGGATCGACCGGTGGATCAGCCTCTAAGGACGAGGCTGAGAATGAGGAGGAGGTCGAGCAACAGAGCGCTGACGAGCGCGGGTCCGGTGATCCGGGGAAGGTCTGCGGACGGGGTAATCCACAGGGCGGTCATGCTACGCTGCATCGTATCCGTGGCGGCCGGTCGCACGCGCAGGCGTGCTCGGAGAGCAGGACGGTATTGATGGTGGAAGCTCATACGGGGCCGCGGCTGGGCATGCGAATTGTCCAAAGAACGGGACCGGGGAGCCTCAGTTGCAAGGCCCCCTTGACCGCCCGTTGCGGCAATACAGGCGTTTTTGGCCCGTCTCCGGTAGCGCTTCCATATTAAATAATTAAACCGGAAGCCCTTCCACATCTCTCCTTTTGA
This sequence comes from Rhodothermales bacterium, assembly GCA_013002345.1. Lineage (NCBI taxonomy): Bacteria > Pseudomonadati > Rhodothermota > Rhodothermia > Rhodothermales > Rhodothermales bacterium. The sequence continues at coordinate 4,174 of JABDKH010000129.1, read as the reverse complement.
AGGCGAATGGGCAGACACCACCATTAAATAACACGCAATAAATGAGCGCGACCTTACAGATTGATGATATCTTCATCATTCCTTCACGATTCGCGGCTAGCCCAGGCCACACGCTCACTCGATCGCGGCTCGGCCAGAAGGCAGGAGATCAATCACCAACAAAAAACGTGACCCCCTTCAGAATGCAAACTCCATCCCTCTATAGAAACGGACTGGTTGCACTGCTCATGGCGGTCCCCGTCTCCGTACTGGTCTCGACAGTTGCCGCCGGCGAGACCGTAAGTGTGGGCGCCGACGCGGTGAGCCGCTACGTATGGCGAGGCACTGACGTTGGCGAATCACTCAGCATCCAGCCCACTGTATCGGTTGCAACCGGCGGCTTCGAGTTCGGATCCTGGGCATCCTACGGGGCGATCCCGGAGTCTGCCGGCGTCAACGAACACGATCTCTGGATCGGGTACACGTTCGAGAAGAAGTCGTCCGGCTCGTTCTCCGTCGGCGTCACCGACTACTACTTCCCCGCGCCCGGCGGCGCCGGCTGCTTCAATTTCGACGGCAATGGCGCGGGCGCGCACTGGATCGAACCGTACGGAAGTTATACAGGTCCGGAAGAGTTTCCGATAACCTTGTACGGCGCCATGTTCGTGCACAATGATCCGGACAATTCGCTGTACCTCGAGACCTCCTATCCGGTGGCGCTCGATGGGGCCGAACTCGGATTGGTGCTGGGCGCCGTCGCCGGCGAGAGCGGCTTCTGCGGCACGTACGGGTTCGCGCTCGTCAATGTGGGGATCGCCGCATCGAGATCGATCAAACTCAACGACAGCATCGAACTTCCTGTGAGCGTCAGCTACATCTTGAATCCGAACACCGAGCGCACATTCCTGGTGTTCGGACTGGGAGTAAGCCTGTAGCAACCATCGGGCGACACCTTCCTCGCATACATCTCAACGCCGCTCGTTCAACGGGGTATTCCTTCAGCGGAATGCCCCATTTCTCTTCGACCGACCCGCATCCTACATGGCCATCGCCACGTACGCGCGACTCCGCGTCACAGGTCCAGGACATCCCTCCCGTCAGCCAACAGGCGCGTTTAGTATCTTCCGATCTCACCAGCAACCAATGTTATGATCGGCAAAACCGTATCGCACTACGAGATTCTGGAGGAACTGGGTCGAGGCGGAATGGGCATCGTGTACAAGGCCCGCGACACACGCCTCGACCGCGACGTCGCCCTAAAATTCCTCCCCCAGCAGTTCACGAGCGACGCTTCGGCGCGGGAGAGATTCGTACGAGAGGCGAAGACGGCGTCGTCGCTCGATCACCAGCACATCTGCACGATCCATGACATCGGTGAGTCGGAGGACGGTCAGACGTATATCGTCATGGCCTTCTATTCCGGCTCAACTCTGAAGGAGCGGATCGAAAACGGCCCGATCGATTTGTCGGAGGCTGTCGGTATCGTCGTGCAGGCCGCTGACGGGCTGGCGGCCGCTCACCGAAAGGGTATCGTTCACAGGGATATCAAGCCGGGCAACATTATTGTCACCGAGGAAGGGGTGGCCAAGATCCTGGACTTCGGACTGGCCAAACTCGCGGGCACGGCCGTCGAGCTCACCGCCGAAGACAGCACGCTGGGTACCGCGGCGTACATGTCACCGGAGCAGGCGCGCGGGGATGAACTGGATTCGCGCTCGGACGTCTGGTCGCTGGGTGTCGTCCTCTACGAGATGCTCTCCGGCAGACGTCCCTTTGCCGCCGACTATGAACAGGCACTTATCTACGGCATACTGAACGAGGAGCCTCAGCCCATTCAGTCCGTTCGCCCTGACGTGCCGGACGACCTCGCCGAGGTGGTCAACGCGGCACTCAGCAAGGATGTAGATCGACGCTACGCGACCGCAGCAGCGCTGGCCGACGACCTCCGAGCAGGCTCGGTGCCTCTAGCCTCAGGGGTTGGCATTTCGACGCACTCAGGCTCGGTCGCGCGCACGCGAATGAGCTCAAAGTCCCGACTCACGATGATCGTCGGTGGCGCAGCAGCCGCAATCGCAATCGCATTGCTGGCGTTCGGTCTTCTTCGGACTTCTTCAGATGACGGACCGGCCACAGAGAAATCTCTCGTCGCCGTGATGCCGTTTTCCATCCAGGGAGATCCCGATCTTCAGTACCTGGAGACGGGAATGGTCGATCTCCTGACGCGGAAGCTGGACGGTGCCGGAACGTTGCGTGGCGTTGACCCCAACGCACTTCTGGGCCGACTGGGAGAGGAGGTTCGTGGTCTCCGGGATCCAGCCGAAGGCCAGAAGCTGGCTGCCGGGTTTGGCGCAGGCCAGTTCATACTCGGAAGCATCACCAAGATCGGATCCGACATCCAGCTCAATGCCTCGCTGTATGACGCGGACGGGACCCTGGAGAGTGAGGCACAAACCACTGCGAAGGGTGATACGGAACTGATGGCGTCCATCGACAACCTGGCGCAGCAACTGATCGCTGAACAGCTATCGGAGGCTGGTCAACAGCTGGATCGAACCGCCGCGCTGACGACCGAGTCCCTTCCGGCACTCAAGGCGTTTCTAGTCGGAGAGCGGGCGATGAGCGAGGGACGCTTCAACGAAGGTACCGTCTCCATGCGCGAGGCAGTTGAAATAGACTCCACTTTCGCCCTCGCATGGTACCGGCTTCGAGACGCCTTAGGCTGGTCGGGTCAACTCGGCACGGCGGAGCGCCAAAAAGCGCTTGACAAGGCGGTCGAACACAGCGACCGACTTCCCGCCGATGTTGTTCGGATGGTTAGTGCCGAGCGCGCCTCTTCGGAGGCGCGATTCGACGATGCCCGGACGATATACGAGGATCTTGTCAGACAACAGCCTGAAAATGTCTCCGCGTGGCTGAAACTGGGCGACCTCATTTACCACTACGGAGACCGGGAGGGCTACCCGTCAATTCTCGCGAGGGAACCCCTGGAGCGTGCTCTGTCGCTCAATGCCGAGAATCGAGAGGCCCAGTATCACCTGATCGACATCGCCGGTAAGGAACGCGATTCCACGCGAGTAGCAGCGCTTCTCGATAATTACGGGCCGGCTCTGGACGAGACGCAGATATTCGCCGTGAGAAACAAGATCGTCGCGGCAGGCCGAGGAGAGGACGCCTTTCTGGATGAGATCGTCGAAGCCGCCAGGTCCAATCCCCAGATCGCGATCTTCGCCGCGGTCAGCAGCGCAACCGTAACCGAAGACCTCGAAACGGCTCAGCGCTACGCCGACGTCATGCGGGACCTCGCGCCGGACAATCCAAACCTGGCCGGACCCTCGGTCATGCTGAAGTTCGTTCGAGGGAGGGTCTCCGAGTCCGCATCTCTGAGTGCGACCATGGCACCCGCAGACGAAAGCCAGGCGTCTGGTTTGGCACTATATGAAACCGCACTTGCCGTTACTCCCCTTGCCCCGTTCTCCGATGAACACCTTAGCGAAGTGCGCGAAACGGTGCTGACGGTAAATGAGAATGTCCTGCCCCGGCCGCTGAGAGATCAGGGCCCGGCGCTTCGAGAGCTCGCAGCCGGACTGGTTAGCCACCGGCTCCAGGATCAAGCGGATATCGAGCGTCGGCTGGAAGCGCTTGGCGAACTGGAGTACGACGGTGAGGGTCCGAATCTGGGTTATCATTTCGGGGAGTTGCTACGAGCTCTGCAAGCATGGCACGACGGGGACCGCGAAAGAGCTCTCACACATCTGGACGAGGCCCATTTCCCACTCCACTGGAACTACGCCAACAACATGATCGTCGATGAGACTTTCAACCGCTGGGTCCGGGCCGAAATACTGAAGGAGATGGGCCGATTCGAAGACGCTCTCACTTATTATACGACGCTGAGTGGGCCCGGCGGCTTCCTTGGTCTTCTCTACCTGGGGCCCTCCTACCTTCGCAGGGGCGAAGTGCACGAAGCTCTCGGCAACGATGCGGAGGCCATCGATTTCTATACGCGTCTGATTGAGCTGTGGGAAGGCGCAGACGCAGACCTCCAGCCGAACGTCGAGCAAGCACGCGCCAGTATCCAGCGCATCCTGGACGAACAGACACGCGAGGCCAGCTAGAGTCCGCAGTTTTCGGGCGTCATGTTCGCTGTCTGGGTATCCCCACGACGCGCTGTCTACTTCAGCCGCGCCACCAACCC
>JABDKH010000128.1 GCA_013002345.1 Rhodothermales bacterium | reverse complement strand
ATCCAGATCAGCTCCTCCCCGGGTACTTCCGGCCCGAGGAACCGAGCGCGCGGACCCATGTCGCGGTGCGTGAGCTTAAACCACGCACGGGCGAACGCATCGGCAAACTCATCCGGGTTCTCCATGAAGTGCCGTGAGATCTTCTCATATTCCGGATCGTAGCGCATGGCCATGTCGGCCGTGCTCATCACGATCGGCACTTTTCCGGTGGGATCCTCGGGGTCGGGAGCCATGTCTTCCTCCTCGATGTCCTTCGGCGTCCACTGGAAGGCCCCGTACGGGCTCTTCGTCAATTCCCACTCGTACTTGAAGAGGACCCGGAAGTAGTCCATGTCCCACTTGGTCGGGTCGGGCGTCCAGGCCCCTTCGAGGCCGCTGGTGATCGTGTCTCGGCCCTTGCCACTCCCGTAGGTACTCAGCCAGCCCAGTCCCTGGGCTTCGATTGGTGCGCCTTCGGGCTCGCGACCGACTGCGGAATCCGGGCCTGCACCGTGCATCTTTCCGAACGTGTGGCCACCGGCCGTCAGGGCTACCGTTTCGTAGTCGTTCATGGCCATCCGCTTGAATGTCTCGCGGACGTCGCGACCGGACCCCACGGGATCCGGATCCCCGTTGGGTCCTTCCGGGTTCACGTAGATCAGACCCATCTGGACGGCCGCTAGCGGATTATCCAGCTCGCGGTCACCGCTGTAGCGCTTGTCGCCCAGCCACTCGGTCTCGCTGCCCCAGTAGATGTCCTCCCTGGGCTCGTAAATATCCTCGCGACCGCCTGCGAACCCGAAGGTCTTGAACCCCATGGATTCGAGGGCGCAGTTACCGGCCAGGATCATCAGGTCGGCCCAGGAAAGCTTGTTGCCGTACTTCTGCTTGATGGGCCAGAGAAGACGACGGGCTTTGTCCAGGTTGCCGTTGTCGGGCCAGCTGTTCAGCGGAGCAAACCGCTGCGTGCCCGAGCCTGATCCGCCGCGGCCATCTCCGGTGCGATAGGTACCGGCGCTATGCCAGGCCATCCGGATGAACAACCCGCCGTAGTGACCGTAGTCGGCCGGCCACCAGTCCTGCGAGTCCGTCATCAGGTCGTACAAATCCTGCTTGAGGGCCTGCAGATCCAGTTTTTTGAACTCCTCGGCGTAATTGAAGTCCTCGTCCATCGGATTGGATGCGGGAGGACGTTGATGCAAAATCCTCAGATTCAGCTGGTTCGGCCACCAGTCCTGGTTCGATGTGCCGCCGGCGCTGTTCCTGGTCATGGCCCCGGTGAACGGGCACTTGCCATTCGTACTCATGGAATGATCTCTGATCTATTTGAAGGCGAAAAGACGATGTGTGACTCCATGATCGTGGTACTCCGAGTCCCTGTCAAAGAGAGACGCACATTATGGCAGAAGATTCATCTTCTTGCGATGAATTTGAGCCGCGCCGACTCTTTCCTCACCTGGCACTGAACGTATATCGTAGCCAGGGCTTTGGCACGAGGCTACCAGACGGAGAATCCTGTAGCCTCTCCCACACCAGTCTGAAAGGGGAAGCATCTCCGATAACGGAATCCTTTCATGCTGCCCGGGAACCGCGATTCCGGATCGTACGGCTCGAGTTGATATCGCCGACGAAGACCCTTGGTGATCTGGTTTGATCTACGGCCTATCAGTGCAGCGCAATTCATGAGCAGCAAAACCTACCAGAATAGCAGCAGGGACGAGCACCGAAGGCCGCCTGGTTCCGACTCGAGAATCGAGTTCTTCGCAATGAGGACAATCGGCACCGCTACTCGTAGTAACAGGGGTAGCACCGCTGCGTTTCCACGTTGCATTTGTTCGATACTCTTTCTCCAGGAATGAACTGTGCTCCCGTGAATGACCGGCACCAGCAGTCATCATCCGACTGGCATGACGTCGCCTCACCTGTTTCCGCAGGCGCCGTACTGGTACAGAAAGCGACAACGGCGTCACACGCCGGCCCACAGGAGTAGCGAGCTTGGAGCATCGTGCAAGACTCCGGATAGTCGCCACATCTCTCCGTGTCGCACGACTCGCAGGCATCCGGTCCGCATTTTTCCACGTCAATCCGGTTACGAATATTAACAACCCATTGCGGAGGCGGATACAATGGATCGTCGTGTTTCGTCCGGGGGAAGTCAACGAATAGCAGTACTAAAATGAGGCCAGAAATCAATGCGGCGACTGCTGCCAGTTTCGTTCTGTTAGTCATGTCGACAACGAGATAAGCTGTACAATCTCCCCGTGTCAACGATTGGCAAACGATCCTGTCGGGGACCGCGCGTTCATTGTCCACGAGGGTCGGTAATCGACGGCGGGGACACGCGTAGCAGCCCGGCCGGCAATCTAACGCGGCGCTGATTCCTGCCACACCTCGTGCTTCACCCAGTCGACCTCCATCACCCATTCGCCGTCCATCGGCGCGTCATTGATCTTCGCATAGTTCAAGATCGCGAACATGGGCTCCGGATAGTTGGCGCCAAGACTGTCCTGCCGGGCAGCCTCAACCCCGTCCAGACGATAGATCAGGGTGTCGCCGGCCCATTCGACGGAGTATTCATGGTACTCATCCAGTGTGGCCGTCAAACCGATCTGGTACGTCCACCAATCGCCGGCGCCTTCTACCGAACCGTCCGGATTCAGTGATTCGCACCTCCCCAGGCTCTTGATTGTGCGGGCCGTATAGTGGTCGGCGCCCCCATTCCCATGATGCTCGAAGATGTCGATCTCGCCCGACCCTGTCATGGGCCAGCATATGTTTTCGTCCTCCTCCTCCACCGGTGGTTCATTGTTGCGAGCCCCGAGCAGCCACCATGCCGGAAACATGCCCGGCTGGCCGTTGCCCCAAGTCTTCAGTCTTGCGGTCCACCGGCCTTTGACAAACTCCTTCCGGTTCTTGGATGCAATCCGGCCGGCCACGTAGCGAGTGTCGGGATGCTTGTTGCCCCACTTGTCGATGTTGTCGCACTCGATCGGCTCACCGAGACTGATCACCTTGAGCTTGATTGTCCCGTCGCCGACCTCCCTCGTGCCGTACTCGCCATCGCGGACGTAGCACTGATCCTCGTTGTTGACCCACAGGATCTGATCCTGCCAGTTGGCGGTGTCGAATGTGTCAAAGTCGTCGAAGAAATCCGTTTGCCAGCCCTCATTCGGTTGGTCGTTCAGGCCGGTACTGCCCGGGCTACAGGACACAAGAATCATCGAGATAACAAGAAGAGCTGGCAAGTATCTCATGTCGCGTTGAATCTCAAGTGAAAGAGTATCTGCAAGAAAATACATATCCCGCGCCACCTTCAGCGAGAGGGATTTCCCTTCGAGGGGATGACTCAGGACTGCGTGGCGGGCATGCATTTGCTGATCCATGGATCCCGGCACTGCGGCCGGGATGACTTCACGAGGCTCCCGTGCCACCCGTTGCCCGATTACTGACTGTGCACCGTGAGTTCACTGATTGCCGAACCGTACATCGGCGGCGCATCAACCGGATCGCCGCCCGCAACGCCCACCAGCCGGATCGCGTTCGTGCGCACCGTCTGGAATCTGAAATCGTATCCGACAAATCCCGGCTGGAGGTACTTGGTCTCCCCTTTCGGAAACGACGGATCAATGCTTAACTCCAACACCGGCGTCCAGCCTCCGGTTGAGTCGCGGAACTCGATTGCCGGATTGACCAGCCAGCCCCATTCCTCCTGCGGGAATCCCATATGAACGCCCACCCTGCTCACCACCACTTCGTCCGCCCACTCGTATCCATACCACTGTCGATGTGGTGTGCTGCGGGTGGAACTGTAGAAGACCGGTTCTGTGAGACTGCCATCGCGAATCGCGTTGAGGCCGTCCGTGTTTTCGTTATGCAGAACACGCTCCGCAAGAGGCGCGAAATTCTCTGATCGGACGTGGATCGTGTATGATTCCTGGGCACCCGCGTCTCCCCGGTTAACGGACACGCGCAATGCGTACTGCCCGATCTCGGACGGCGTACCCGCCAGTCGTCCGCGATCGAAACGCAACCCCGGGACCTCCCCATCAAGAGTCCAGTCGACGGCATCTCGATCACCATGCGGGAATATATCGAGCGCGAGCTCTTCACCGACGGCGGCAAAAACAGGAGGAAGCGCCGGGAGTTCGAGCGGAGGAATGAATCGGGCGTCAACGGGAATTTCGTAGTGATCCCCAACGCGCCGCCCACCTGTCGCAAGGATAACGGCCTCGCCCTGCTCGGCGATGCGTGCGGCCATGTCTGTGAGAGACGCATCCGGCATGTCGTGCCGGGTCACATTCACATAGCGATCGTTGAACGGCGCGTTCCACTCGACATCGTCGAGGGGATACAGCAAAGCTTCCGGCAGAACATCGGTGCCGCCGGCCAGGGCCAGCAGACCGGTCATCGTCGCCGCCTGGTTGTCAGCGTCGAAACCGATCGCGCATGCGAGATCCAGGGTCAGCTGTATGTCGCCTTCGCCATACAGCAAGGCCAGAATCCCGGCTGCTCCGTTCAGAATGGCGTCGATGGGCTCCCAGCCGAAACGGTTGTACGGCTGCCGGATAAAGTACTTGTCCGCCAACTCCTTTCGGGCCGCTTGCCAGTCGTCGGGATACATTGCGTGTAGCGCCTTCATCTCCTCCACGACGCCTGCAAACCGACTTCCGTCGGGCAGCGCGGCTGTACCGATGTCTATCAAGCTGTCGACATCTGACACAAAGAATGCTGCCGAGTACATGGCCCCGTAATGCATCGCAGGTTCGATGCCAAAGCTGTCATTGGTTATCCTCGCCGCCCACTCCGTCTTGCCTGCGGCGTAGTCGATCATGCCCGGCGCCGTTACCGCCCAGATTTCGTTCACAAGCTGCGGGTCGATTTCGAACCAGCGCGGATTAAGCAACGAGTCGCCCGTCAGCGGGGGTTCGTATCCGTGGTGCATCAGCGTCAGAGCGACGCGGTTCGCCGCCCAGATTCTCGTGCGGATATGATGCTTCCAGGCTTCAGTGAGTTGCTCGTACGTCGGCTCGATACCATGGCGCTCCATCTGGAGCAGATACATGTATTCGATATCCGTATCGTCGTCGCTGAAGGCACCGTCCACCTCTCGCACGCGGTCCAGCATCTCACCGTAGCCATAGGGAAACGCATCCGGTCCGGGCTCGTCGAGAAACTTGAATTCGTACGACAGCCCGTACGTGTTGCCGATGATCTGGCCGAGCCACGAAGCCAGTACTCGATCTCGGTACTCGTCAACCGGGATGCGACGGAAGTTCTGATCGGGGGCCGCGCGCTCTACCAAACAGGCGGAAACGAGCAGCAAGCCAAGTGCACAACCGGCCACGAGAGTGAGACAGCGCGAGCTTTTATGCGACCTGGACATTTGAGAGCATACATTCATGAAGGGTCCACGGTGGAAGATAAATCAGTTACGCTGCGGAAGGTCACCTGGTATGATGATGGACTCGTGACCTTCGATGATGACACATTTGAAGCGCGGGCGCATCACTACACGCGGATCAGGAGCCGACCTACGCACTGAGTCGAGCTCCGCTCTTTGCACGCAGTCACGTCTGTCGATACTCTCCACATGTGTCGCAGTACGAGCCGGCCACCGACCACAGGTGACTCGGCACCGATAGCGACCGAATTGACAACAACATTCGAGTGTAGATCGAAATGGAGATCCTGTTGCTAGGGCTACTTGCATTAGCCGGAATCCCGGCGGTCATCATGGTTTGCATGCTCGCGGGGCAGTGCATAGGTGGGATCATTGGTGGCGTGTCGGAAACGGCCGCGTATTTCCGGAAACGACGGCACCGAGTCGCGTAGTCCCGCGAACTAAAAAACGCGTCCGACCTTACCCTCTGAGACCAAAATAAGAAAGGCGCCCTCGACAGAGGACGCCTTCTTGCTTTCCGGAAAGCCCCTGCTCACAGGGAAACAGAAATACCGGCAGCGTTTCTACGCCGACTACATCGGCCGCACGGTCTCCGCGAAGTAGATTTCGGGCACACCGACGACGCCAGCACCTTCCATGGCCGTCTTCAGGTCGTCGGAGGCAACAAACGCGCGCGCCTTCTCAAGGTCGCTGACAGCGAAGTTTATATACACCCTGTTTGAATTGTCGGCGCCGCGCGAGACTCCGCGAGTCGTGAGTCCCGCCGCGTCGCGAGCGGGCATGTGCGCATCGAAGGCCGCCTTCCACTGGGCCCAGTCGGCCACCTCGTGCGCCACGAGCACGCTGTATTGCGATTCCACAGGCGTCTCGGGTGCTGTGCCATCGACGAGATTCATGAAGTCGAATCGCGGCGGTCCCATCACACCTGCTTTCTGCATGGCGGCGGCCAGATCCTCCATCTGCGTGAAACCCTGAAGCGTCTCGACGTCTCCCGCACCATGAAGTGCATGTACGACGTCCGGTTGATCGAGATCTCGGTAGACCCACATCTCCGCCACGTTTGCCGCGGCCCGCTCATCGTCAAAGGCGTCGTACTCTACCAGCCATGCGTCAAAATCCGCCACACCATGCTGGATGTATACGAAGGAAGGCGGGATCATCGGCGTCGCATCTGCCTGCGCTTGTGTCATGTCCGCCTCTGCCGGCGGCGTCTGATCGCCTGTGCATGCGATCGGGATAAGTCCGAAGGCCAGCAGAAACGTGCCGGCCAGTCTGTAGGTATGCGTGCGTGTCATCTTTCTGAAAAATCTTGGTTGGTTCTTGAAACAAATCCTGCGGCCACCCTGCCCACTAACCTCAGAATCTACAGGCAAGCATGGTTGACCCAAAACGAATTCGACGGCCACAGATTACGGTCTGTCTGCAATCGGAACCATCACGTGAGCGTACGGCGTCCCGTCCCACATCACGTATGGTCCACCCTGTGCCGGATCCCTCGTGATTCCCGCCAGCATCGCCGAATCGGGGGCAATCAGCATCATGTGCGGAGCTTCCTGAACCCATTCGTTGTCATCGGTCGGACCTGCGGCGTAGGGATCCAGATTGCTTGCACCCTGATCACCCGAAAGCATGTATGAGATTCCGAGCTGGTCGGTCGAGAAGGGCTTCTTGTTCTGCCATGCATCACCCCACGCCACCCATGGCCCGTCGAAGCACATCGGGGCACGTCCGCTCGTGAACTGCGGTGGCGTTGGCATGCAGGTATAACCATTGTCTCCCTCCTGAAGCACGTTGCCCTCCCAATCCATCGCCGCCACGCCTGCCTGCATGTTCGTGTCGGCGGCCGAAAGGGCGTCTTCGAGCAGATCTGCAACGTCAGTCACGTCAGCCGCCTTGACCGGAACCATGACATGTTCGTAGTCGGTACCTCTCCACATCACGTACGGCCCGCCGTATGACGGATCCGTCGGGATGCCCTCCAGCAGCGAAGAGTTCGGGGCGATCAGCATCAGATGCGCCCCTTCAACGATCCACTCGTTGTCGTCCGTCGGTCCATCTGCCCACGGATCAATGTTGCTTGCACCGCCATCTCCTGCAAGCATGTATGCAATCCCGATTCTGTCGGTCGAGAACGGAGTCTTGTTCTGCCAGGCGTCGGCCCAGGCCAACCAGACATCGTCAAGACACATGGGCGATACCGCACCTCGCGCCTTAAACGCTGGGGGTGTCGGCATGCATGTGTATCCGTTGTCGCCTTCCTGAAGAGTATTGCCTTCCCAGTCGACTACGGTTGCACTCGCGGCATGTCCGGAGTAGGTGGCGCTCACGGCATCGGCAAGCATCGCTGAGGCG
>JABDKH010000127.1 GCA_013002345.1 Rhodothermales bacterium | reverse complement strand
GGATCGATCTGGCTTCTGGCGGCACTCGATTACAACTGGTCGATCGCCGTCTGGGTGGGAATGATCGCTCTCGCCGGCCTCGCCGCCGAGACCGGGGTCGTGATGCTGCTCTATCTCGACATCGCCTACGAAGACTGGAAGCGGAAGGGGAAGATGAACAGCTACGCCGATCTGGCCGAAGCTGTCGATCACGGGGCCGTTCAGCGGATCAGGCCCAAGATGATGACCGTCATGGCGACGTTCTTCTCGCTCGTGCCGATTCTCTGGGCAACCGGGACCGGTTCGGACGTCATGCGCCGAATCGCCGCTCCGATGGTCGGAGGAGTTTTCACGTCGTTTGTCGCTGAGCTGCTGGTCTTTCCCGCCATCTACTTCATCTGGCGTGCCGTCAAGGTTGAGAAAGGCCCCTTGTTTCCTGTTGCCGATGAGGACGAATCGCAGCCCGAGCCCGCAGAGGCCTAAAGGAGTAACCAATGAAACTGATCAAAGCATTCGTTCGGACGACTCGAGTGGATGAGGTTGTTCGCGCTCTCGAGGCAGCGGGCGCCCCCGGGATCACCATCTCTAGGGTTCACGGTGTGGGGTACGGCTACGAGCCGCTGCTCTTCACCTTCGCGCCGAGCAAGTACCACAAGATGCTCGAGGTCTCAAAGGTCGAGGTCGTCTGTTGTGCACCGGATGTCGAGTGTCTTGTCGAAGCTCTCGTCAAGGCCGCGCACACCGGGGTGAAAGGCGACGGAATCGTGTTCGTAACCCCTGTCGAGCAAGCAATCAAAGTCCGGACCGGGGACAAGGACACCCGGGCTCTGGAGAACCGAGGAGGAAAACCATGAAGATCAAAATTGCAAGTACAAGCATCGTGCTGTTGCTGCTGCTGCCACTGGTTGGGGGAATGCTCGCCGCCAGCGGAGCGGATGAGACGAATGCGTTCCAGGAGGTCCTGGGGCACTACGAAGCTGTTCGCCTGTCTCTGGTGAAGGACAGCATGGCCGATGTGGCCGAGCACGCCAGCGCCATCGAGCATCGGATGCACAAACTCGCAAAGGCATTCAACGCTCGCGAAGCTGGTGTCTCAGCGGAGAAATCTGCCGAATGTGAGGAGCTCCTCCCAGAGATCTCTTCGGCAGCAGCCCGTCTCGCTGGGAGTGAAGATCTCGAGTCGGCGCGCGAAGCCCTGTTCGAGCTCAGTAAACCGATGGGCCGCTACCGCAAGTTGGCCGGTACAGAGGGCTCGATGGTCGTCTTCTGCCCGATGGCCAAGAAAGCCTGGGTACAGCCACACGGCGAGATAAGCAACCCATACATGGGGCAGGCCATGCCCACGTGCGGAGAGATCATCGCCGACTAGTGGGCGAGTGGACGCAAGACTGAACAACAGAAACAAGAACAGGAGATATCAAGTCATGAACCGAGTAGAGATCAATGTGAAATCGAAGACGCTACGAAAGGCCTCCGCCTTCGTCGGAGGTCTGCTTTTCTTGCTGGCAGCCGGCTGCAGTAGCGACAACCCGAGCCCGACAGCGGCCACCAAACCCGACCTGATGATGACGAGTGCAAGCATTGTGGTCAACGACCAGTCCGTGAACGGGCAGACCCTCTCTCGGGGGGAGAGTACCGGTGTGAGCACGCGATTTGAGGCTCAGATCGCAACGTTTGGGCTACCGACTGCCCCCGTAGAAATGTGGCTCGAATATGGGCGACCGCAAGGCTCTGGACTGCCTCGAGACACGGGGAGGCTTCGGCTCTACGACGACGGGATGCAGGGCGACCTGGTCGCCGGTGATGGCCTCTACAGCTTCGAGGACCTCGCTGGTGACTACGGAATTCACTCGATGGCAGCCCCAGTGGGTGAGTACCACTACGAGTTCTACGGATTCCATGACGATCACGAGACGAATCACATAAACACCACGGTCACGATCATCGACTCGTGACCGCTGACGTCACCGGGAGGATCGAAATGCAAGGCAGCTACGACTACGGATACTGGCCACTGGTGATCATCCACTCGATCATCTTCATCGTCTTTGCTTTCAGCTTCACGAAACCAAAGACAAAGCGTGATTGGCGGTCTTTGGGGGCCTTTTCGGCGTTCATCGTGGCGCTATTCACCGAGATGTATGGCTTTCCGCTGACGATCTACCTCCTTTCCGGATGGCTGCAGAGTCGCTTCCCCGGCCTCGACGTCTTCTCTCATGAGTCCGGGCACCTCTGGGGCACGGTGCTCGGGCTCAATGGGAACTCTCATTTCAACCCGATACACGTGTTGAGCAACGTCCTCATTCTCGGTGGCTTCATTGTGCTGGCGAGAGCCTGGAAGGTGCTCCACAAGGCACAGCAGGAGGGCACTTTGGCAACCGAGGGTCCGTACGCGAGTGTTCGTCACCCACAGTACTCGGCGTTTGTCGTGATCATGCTCGGCTTCCTGTTCCAGTGGCCAACGCTTCTCACCCTGGTGATGTTCCCGGTGCTGGTCTGGATGTACGTGGCGTTGGCGCGACGTGAGGAGCGTGAGGTGCGGGCGACGCTCGGCGAGGTGTATGGCCGTTACGCCGAGAACACTCCGGCCTTCTTTCCATATCTCGGGAACGTTCCTCGAGAGGCGAAGGCAGAGGCTCGAAGCGAGTAGGTGTAATGACGAATCAACTCATCCGTCTGCAGATCTGGAAGGCAAGGAGGCATCACGATGGAGATACTCACTGAAAACTGGTTTTTCGTTCTGGTCATTCTGGTCTGCGTCGGCGTCCATGTTCTGGGCCATGGCCACGATCATGGTCACGATCATGGTCGAGGCAAGGATGAAGACCGGCCGGATTCTGGCCGATGATGAAACGGGATGTCTGCATCGCTGCCCAGAGGCTTAGTGCGCAGGCGTTATGTCAAGGGAGGTCGTTATGCGAATGAAACTCACCAAGGTCCGCGGGATAGGCCCAAGAGCAGCCGCGGCGTTGTATGCGCACGAGATTGAATCCGTGGAGACCCTCGCTGAAACGGACGTTGCCACGATCGCAGGCATCCGTGGCTTCGGTCCGGCGAGTGCCCAGAGAATCCTTGCTGCTGCCTGTGAGGCAATCGGCGGTCAGGCGTCTGATTCCCGGCAGCAGAGTGCAGCGCCCAAGGGCGGTGATGAGGGCAAGAAGAGAAGGGGCAAGAGGAAGGGCGGCAAGGACAAGAAGAAGGCTGAAAAGGCCAAAGCCAAAAAGAAGGCCAAGAGAAAAGGCAAGAAGAGCAAGAAGAGCAAGAAGAACAAGAAGAAGTAGTCGCCGCGTCACGTGGAGCCTGCAGCGACAACCTCTGTAACAAAGCAATCGGGGGAGGATTCCAAATCATGTTTAACCTCAAGATCTGGTTCTGGTCACTAGGCTTGGCAGCGGCCATCAGCTTCGCACTCTGCGTCCTGTGGGGGCTCGTCACACCGCAGTCCCTGCATATGCACGAGTTTCTCGAGATCGTCCTACCTGGCTTCCAGTGGCTATCAGTAGGAGCGTTTTTCATCGGGCTCATCGAAAGCTTCCTGTGGGGAGCTTACGCAGCCCTGGTTTTCGTTCCGCTTCACAACTACTTCTTTCGGAAGTGGGCCGGAGCGGCCGGATGAGTGCAGCGCAAGGAGGCATTGCACTCGAGCAATTCACAACGATTCAAGGAGGAATCACATGAGACAGAAGAACATCACAAGACTGAGCATCGCGGCAGCCGTTGTAGCCGTCATTCTGATGGGAGCGACGAGCATCGTGGCTGGAGAGTCCGAGGAGAAGCCTTCGATGGGCCATCCGGGCATGGGCGGAGAGGCCATGATGGAAGAGGGGATGATGGCGATGCACCAGAAGATGCACGCCAAGATGAAGGCAATGGACGAAAAGCTGGATGCGCTCGTGGCTGAGATGGATGCCGCTGGCAGCAGAAAGAAGACCGATGCCGTCGCGGCCGTGGTGGCCGAGTTGGTAAGCCAGCGCAAGGCCATGCACGCGATGATGATGAAGATGCAGCCCCAGATGATGGAGCACATGCGCACCGGAATGATGGAAGGCATGAAGCAGTCGATGGGCGATTGCCCGATGATGAAGAAGATGCCGTCTGGAGAGGCGCAGGAATCTCCCGAACAGCCGTCGGAGCATCGCCACGAGGGATGAGGGAGGCGTGGAGCCGGGGCGCGGGCGCCGAGGCGACTTGGCCCCGGCTCAAACGCGGTCTCCTATTCGTCATTCTGAAAGGAGAGTGAGTAGTGCAGCACTGGGATTCATGGTGGCACGCTGGCGGGATGTGGATCTTCTGGTTCGCGGTGTTCGCGATCGTGGGCGCAGGAATCTACCTGGGGGTGCGGGCGATGAAGAAGACCGAGCCTCCGCGAGAGTCGCCGCAAGAGATCTTGCAGAGGCGTTTCGCGAGCGGTGAGATCACGCGCGATGAGTACGAGCGGGCGATGAAGGACCTGCGTCAATTCTGAGGTGGTTCGATGGAGTTGTTCCAGGTGGGCAGGCAGCGTTGCGAGTGTGTACTCGAGTCGCGTGAGCCGAAGTTTGTCGTCGTGACAGGGAGCCCCGGAGCCGGGAGGAAGGAAGTTCTGGGTCTGGCATTGCGCTCATTCTGCTCACAGGTGGCGGTCCTACCCAGGTCGGCGGCCTCTGTCTTTGGGACTGAGTTCCCATTCCACTTCACCGATTCGGGCCGCCGAAGCGCTTTGCGATCGGTCTATTGGGCTCAGAGGAGGCTGGAGAGATCGATCGCCCAAGATGGGCGAGTGGCGGTGGTACTGAGTGATCGGGGCACGGTGGATGGGTCAGCCTTTTGGCCCGAGGGTCCGCAGGACTATTGGAGTGGGATCGGAAGCACTCTCGAGAAAGAGATGGCCCGCTATACGGCGGTCGTCCACTTGGGAGCACCGAAGATCTCATCCCGGCGCGACCGGAATTCGCAGGTGGGAGAATCGTCTGGGCCCGCGATGCTTGATCGCCGCGCTGAGGGCGTGTGGGACCTGCATCCAAACTGGTCCTCGGTATCGAGCCGCACCGACTTTCAGGCCAAGGTGATGGCTGCGCTCGAGATCATTCGCACCGAGCTTCCGGAGTGTTGCCACTCCGACCTCCCCCATGAAGGTGAATCGGTTGTCGAGGAGGCGCCCTCTTGATCTCGGACACTTACGTCTGGCTCGTCTGGTCGAGTGCGTTCTTGGTCCCTTGGGCGGTCCTCTTTTGGGCGTTCCGGCAGCACCGGCAAGCCATGCTCTGGGCCAGTTTGTTCACCATGCCCTTTGGGCTCACCGAGCCGCTCTTCGTGCCTGAGTACTGGAGCCCGCCGAGTCTATTCGACCTGGCGCTGAGAACTGGTTTCGACATCGAGAGCCTGATCTTCTGCTTCGGTATTGGCGGTGTGGGGGCAGTGCTCTTCAACGCAATCGCTCAACGCCGGTTGCAGACGGTTTCGAGAGAAGAACGCCATAGCCCCAGGCATCGGTTTCATAACTGGGCCCTGGCTTCGCCGTTTCTCATTTTTCCGCTGCTGTACGTCATCCCCTGGAATCCTATCTACCCCAGCATTGTCGCGATGATTGTCGGAGCAGCGGCTACGGTGTTGTGCCGGCCGGATCTGAAGAGTGCCACGCTGGTAGGCGGAGTGACTTTCCTAGCCTACTATCTCGTGTTTCTGGTGGGACTCGAGTTGACGGCTCCCGGCTACATCGAGAGGGTCTGGAACCTCGATGTGCTCTCGGGTTTGTCGATCTTCGGGTTTCCACTCGAGGAGCTGATGTTCGCCGTGGCTTTCGGGGCCTACTGGGCCGGTGTCTACGAGCACTTCACGTGGCACCGAAGTCAGGCGTCTGGGGTAGCCATTGGCAGGGAGAACGGTGCATGAATAGCAGCCGCCTCTTTGAGATCCCGGTGATTCTCTGGGGCTTTGGGCTCAATGCTGTCTGGGAGTTCGCGCAGTCGGCCTTCTATGTGGATCACGCGAACGGGTGGCGATACGTGGTCTGGAGCCGTTTTCACTGCACGGTCGGCGACGTACTGATTCTCCTCGGAGCCTTCCTGGTTACCGCCGCGATTTCGCGCTCCAGGCGCTGGCCGGTAGATCGCGGCAACGCCGTTGCGGCAGTGTTTATCGGGGTAGGGCTCGCCTACACGATCTGGAGCGAGTGGTTCAATACCACGATTCGAGAAAGTTGGGCCTATGCGGCGGCCATGCCGCTCGTCTTCGGAGTAGGCCTCTTGCCGTTGTTGCAGTGGCTGGCCGTGCCAACCCTGCTCATCTGGATCCTCCGGCGCCAACCGGCGCGGGTATCTCTGAAAGGAAACTTGGAATGACCTCGGGGCACCACTCGAATACACACAGCCAACACGACGCTTCACACAACAAGAACGGTGCAGGAGGCGCCGGTGCTGAGCGGCAGGACGACTGCTGCCATGATGGCCATGAGGCGCCGCCGCCCGACTCGGGGACCAAGGCCCGGCCCGGCACCTACACCTGCCCGATGCACCCGGAGATCGTCACCGACGAACCGGGCGATTGCCCCAAGTGCGGCATGAGCCTGGAGCGCGTCGCAGGATTCCAGGTGTCGAAGTCGACGCAGTGGACTTGCCCGATGCACCCGGAGGTCGTACGAGACGAGCCCGGAGATTGTCCGATCTGCGGTATGGCACTCGAACCGATCGGAGGTGTTGCGGAGGACGAAGAGAACGCCGAGCTCGCCGATATGACCCGGCGGTTCTGGGTGAGCGCCGTGCTGACCGTGCCGTTGGTCGTGATCGCGATGTCCGATGCTCTCGGTCTTGCCTTTCTCGGTCGCCTCGCTTCTCCCCGAGCTCTGGGAGTCGTCGAGCTTCTCCTCGCGACTCCGGTAGTCCTCTGGGGCGGCTGGCCGTTTTTCGTTCGAGGCTGGAAGTCGATCGTCAATCGGAGCCTCAACATGTTCACGTTGATCGGCTTGGGAGTCGGGGTCGCGTATGTCTACAGCTTCGTCGCGGAGATCCTGCCGGGGATCTTCCCGGCGTCCTTTCGCAGCGAAGGCGGACAGGTCGCGGTCTACTTCGAGGCAGCTGCCGTGATCACGACCCTGGTGCTGCTTGGGCAGGTGCTCGAGCTGCGGGCGAGGAGCAAGACCGGAGCTGCGATCAAGGCACTGCTCGGTCTGGCGCCCAAGACGGCCCGAATGATTCGCGAGGACGGTACCGAACAGGACGTACCTCTGGAAGAGATCCAGCCCGGGGATCGGCTTCGCGTGAGACCGGGCGAGAAGGTGCCAGTGGACGGTGTCGTGGTGCAGGGAACGAGCTCGATAGACGAGTCCATGGTCACGGGTGAGCCGATTCCGGTTGAGAAGGGGCCGGGCGAGGCGGTGATCGGCGCGACGGTCAACGGAACCGGGTCGTTGGTCATGCAGGCCGAGCGGGTCGGCTCCGACACCCTGCTGTCTCAGATCGTCCACATGGTTGCGGAGGCCCAGCGTAGCCGCGCTCCGATCCAGAAGCTGGCTGACGTCGTGGCGGGCTACTTCGTTCCGGCGGTCGTGGTCATCGCGATTGTGACCTTCGCGGTGTGGGCGTTGATCGGGCCAGAACCAGCCATGGCGTTTGCTCTGATTAACGCAGTCGCAGTCCTGATCATCGCGTGTCCGTGCGCCCTGGGACTCGCTACACCGATGTCGATCATGGTGGCTACCGGCAAGGGCGCCACGACCGGAGTGCTGTTTCGTGATGCCGAGGCGATCGAGACTCTGCGCAAGGTCGACACACTGGTTGTCGACAAGACAGGGACACTCACCGTGGGAAAGCCGGAGTTGATGACCGTTCATGCTGTCAAAGGCTGGGATGAATCGGAGCTTCTGCGCCTGGCGGCGAGTCTGGAGCGTGGCAGCGAACACCCATTGGCGGAGTCGATTGTCACCGGTGCCGAAGAGCGAGGCGTCGATCTGGTCAATACGGACCACTTCGAGTCGATAACCGGCAAGGGGGTCAGGGGCTTGGTGGCGGAACGACGGGTTGCGCTCGGTAACCAGGCTCTCATGGTCGATGTAGGTGCCGATGCTGGCGAGTTGACGGGATTTGCTGAGGAACTGCGCAGGGATGGGCAGACGGTGATGTTCGTCGCCATCGACGGTCGCCCTGCCGGACTCATCGGCGTCGCCGATCCGATCAAGGACACAACACCCGAGGCCATCGCCCAGCTGCACCGCGAGCGTGTGCGAGTCGTCATGCTCACTGGTGACAGCAGAACGACGGCCGAGGCAGTGGCGAAGAAGCTCGATATCGATGAAGTCGATGCCGAGGTTCTGCCCGAGCAGAAGGCCGCGATCGTCAAACGCCTACAGAGCGAGGGTCACGTCGTAGCGATGGCCGGAGACGGTGTTAACGATGCTCCCGCTCTGGCGCAAGCCGAAGTGGGTATTGCCATGGGAACCGGGACCGACGTAGCCATGGAGAGTGCAGGTGTGACGCTGGTCAAGGGTGATCTGACCGGGATTGTACGGGCGAGAGTCTTGAGCCGGGCGACCATGCGAAATATCCGCCAGAACTTGTTCTTCGCCTTCATCTACAACGCACTTGGAGTCCCGGTAGCAGCAGGCGTCCTCTACCCCTTCTTTGGGATTCTCTTGAGCCCGATTATCGCCGCAGCGGCCATGAGCTTCAGCTCGGTCTCGGTCATAGCAAACGCCCTTCGACTGCGGAGCACTCGAATCTAAGGGCACGCGAGGAGGAACAACCAGATTGGTTGAGGAAGGAGTCATCTGATGAGTAGCAAGAAAAGGAAAAGAGACAGAGCGAGGCAGCTTCAGGCCGCTCGTAAGAAGAGCGCCGTGAAGCGAATCTGGTGGATCGGCGCTTTGGCGGCAGTGATGATGGTATTCGCCATCGGCCTATTTCAGACCGATAGACCTGCGGTTGCGTCGCCCATCGAGTTCACCGATGTGAGAGAAGAAACACAGAAGTTCATCGATTACTACAACTCCATCGAGCTGACGCCAGAGCAAGAGCTGATCAAGAAGAAGGCCCTGTCGAAGATCCCGGCACCATGCTGTAGCGACAACAGCGCCTACACCTGCTGCTGCCCCTGCAATATGGCGAAGAGCTGGTGGGGGCTGTCGCATCACCTGATCGTGAACGAAGGCTTCAGCGCGGACGAGGTTCAGGCAGCCGTTGAAGGTTGGATTGCCTTCATCGGCCCGAAAGGCTTCACAGGGAACGCGTGCTACACCGGTGGTTGCGTCCGACCCTTCCATCGCAACGGGTGTGGCGGCATGAA
>JABDKH010000126.1 GCA_013002345.1 Rhodothermales bacterium | reverse complement strand
GGCGTCGAGGTGAAGGACGGCGGATCGTTGACATCGGCGACTGTGATCGTGAAGGACTGTGTATCCGTGAGCGCCCCGTCGCTGACCTGAAGGTCGACATCATTTGGGCCGACATCGCCGTTGGCGGGCGTACCGGAAAGCGTGGCGGTGCCATTGCCGTTGTTGGTCAGCGTGAGCCACGCGGGAAGTGGCGTTGCCTCAGTAAACGTCAGTGCATTGCCGTCGGGATCCGTAGCTGCGGCGAGGTATGAGTACGGTGTGCCCTGCGTCGCACCTGTGACTGGCGTCGACGTGAAGACCGGCGGGTCGTTGACGTTGGCGACCGTGATCGTAAACGACTGCGTATCGGTGAGGGTGCCGTCGCTGACCTGAAGGTCGACTGCGTTCGGTCCCACGTCGCCGTTGGCCGGTGTGCCAGATAGTGTTGCAGTTCCGTTGCCGTTGTTGGTCAGTGTCAGCCATGCGGGGAGTGGCGTCGCCTCGGAGAATGTCAGGACATCTGCGTCCGGATCTGTTGCAGCGGTGACGTATGAGTACAGAGACCCCTGCGTGGCACCCGTGACCGGCGTCGAGGTGAAGGACGGCGGATCGTTGACATCGGCGACTGTGATCGTGAAGGACTGTGTATCCGTGAGCGCCCCGTCGCTGACCTGAAGGTCGACATCATTAGGTCCTACGTCGCCGTTGGCCGGCGTACCGGAAAGCGTCGCCGTGCCGTTGCCATTGTTGGTCAGCGTGAGCCAGGTTGGTAGCAGTGATGCCTCGGAGAACGTCAGTATATCTCCGTCAGGATCGTTGGCTGTGGCGACATATGAGTACAGAGACCCTTGCGTGGCACCTGTGACCGGCGTCGACGTGAAGGACGGCGGATCGTTGACATCGGCGACTGTGATGGTGAAGCTCTGCGTATCGGTCAATGTCCCATCGCTGACCTGAAGATCGACGTCATTTGGGCCGACATCGCCGTTGGCGGGCGTTCCCGTAAGTGTGGCGGTTCCGTTTTCATTGTCGGTGAGTGTCAACCAGGACGGTAGTGGCGTCGCCGCCGAAAACGTCAGTGCGTTGCCGTCGGGATCTGTCGCTGCGGCGAGGTATGAGTACAGCGACCCTTGCGTTGCACCTGTTACCGGCGTCGATGTGAAGGACGGCGGGTCATTGACGTTGGCGACCGTGATCGTAAACGACTGCGTATCGGTCAATGTCCCATCGCTGACCTGCAGATCGACGTCATTTGGGCCGACATCGCCGTTGTCTGGTGTCCCCGTAAGCGTGGCGGTACCATTTCCATTGTCGGTTAGCGTCAGCCAGGCCGGAATCGGTGTCGCCTCCGAGAATGTCAGTGCGTTACCGTCGGGATCGGTGGCCACCACGGCATAGGTGTATGGGCTATCCTCAGTGGCATCGGTAACCGGCGTCGAAGTAAAGGATGGCGGATCATTGACGTTGGCGACCGTGATCGAGAAGCTCTGCGTATCTGTCAGCGCACCGTCGCTAACCTGGAGGTCGACTGCGTTCGGTCCGACGTCGCCGTTGGCGGGCGTCCCGGAAAGCGTAGCGGTCCCGTTTCCATTGTCAGTCAGGGTCAGCCACGCGGGAAGCGGGGACGCCTCGGAGAACGTCAAAGCGTTGCCATCGGGATCGGTTGCTGCTGCGACGTATGAGTATGGAGATCCCTGTGTCGCGCCTGTGACTGGCGTCGATGTGAAGGATGGGGGGTCGTTTACGTCAGAGACGTCTATATCGAAGATATCATCGACGGATGCGAGAGAGGGATCTTGCGCCTTCACCTTGACTTGCAGCTTTCCGATGTCTGCATTTTCCGGTGTCCCGGAGAATGTCCTGGTCGACCCATCAAACGTCAGCCACAGGGGAAGCGGCTGGTCGTTGTGACGCAACGCCGTATAGGTTAGAAGGTCACCGTCCACGTCCTCGAAGGCGTCAAGCGCGAACGTGAAGAGGAAGGGTTGATCTTGTATTGCGATCTGATCCGGAATAGGATTGGCGACGGTCGGCGCATCGTTCGTGTTCTGGACCGTGAGCAGGAAGATGTCTGATATCGAAGCTGTTGACGGATCCGAAGCTGTTACGCGAACTGAGAGGATCGTGACGTCGTCATTGGCCGGTGTTCCGGAGAACGTTCGGGTTAGACCGTCGAAACTCAGCCAGGTCGGGAGGGGCGATGCATCGGACAGATCCGCGACGTAGGTCAGCGCATCACCGTCTGCATCGTCGAAAGTATTGGCGGCGAAGGCGAAGGAGTAGGGGTTGTCTTCGAATGCCAGCTGGTCGGGTATGGCGTTCGCGACAGTGGGCGGGTCGTTGACGCTTGAGACCGTGATCGTAAAGGTCTGCGGAGCCGACGTGTCGACGCCGCTGTTTGCCGTGCCGCCATCGTCCTGAACCGTCACATCAAAGGTCGACGCCCCCGATGCCCCTGCGGCCGGCGTGTACGTCAGCGTACCACTGGCATCAACCAGCGGTGCCGACGAAAACAACGCCCCGTTCGACACCCCGCTCACCGCGTAGCCCACGACCGACTGCGACAGATCCTCATCCGCCGGACCCGCATCAAAGGCCGTCACCCAGCCCACCAGCGTCTGCGCCGGAGCATCCTCCGCCACCGACGGCGGATTGCTCGCCGTAAACGTCGGCGCATCGTTGACCGCCGTCACCGTGACGGTGAAAACCTCATCGGTGGTGTCCGTCCCGTCATCGACCGTCACCGTCACCGTCACCGGACCGCCGTTCAAGTCGGCGACCGGCGTCGCCGTGATCGTCCGGCTCGCCCCAGATCCACCCAGCACCAGATTGCCATCGGGCAACAACGTCTGATCCGCGGAAACCGCCGTCACCACCAGCGCCGCCGCGGCCGTCTCCGCATCGTCCACCGTAAAGGCCAATGCGCCCGTCGTGCCCTCTTCCAGTATCACCTGGTCCGCAATCGCAGAAATCGTCGGAACCGTCTGCGCCACCGCCACCTCTACCAACCCCAGCCCGAGGGTACCCGCAACGACGAGCAATCTGAATGCAGTATGTCGAGTCCACGTCTTCATCATTGCTCCAGCGCCACCGTCTCTTCAACAATCGTCTCAAGCCCTGACCCGTTCGTCACGCGAATCTGGACAATAATCTGTGCACCCGTGGCTGCCGCCGGGATGTCCGCCCGGAGCAGCTGCCGGCCGTACGACGGACGACCCGCCGGCACAATCGGATACGCCGTCCAGTCCGTAAGAGCTACGCCGCCCGGATCGAGTATGCGGTAATCGACACGAGATATCGACGACTCCGCATCCGCCAGACCATCTATGAATGCAAGTACACGACCCGCCTGCGCATATATCTGAACGCTCCGAATCTGCGGTGGAGTTGTGTCCTCGGTGGAAATCGTCACCTGCCCGGCCGCCGTGCTCGCCGCTCCCGTTCCATTCACAACTCGCACCACTGCTCGCAAGGCTGTCGCACCCCGCGGCGGACGAATCGTAACCGTCTCTGTCGTGCCTGGATACGACTCGCCACTGACGACGTCGGCGTCCAGCCATCCCGTCAAGTCGGCTCCGCTAGCTGCATCCTCGACCCGGTACTGGACCCTCGAAATACCGGTCTCGGGATCCGATGACGAACCTATCCGGATCTCGATCGCCGCATCCGCCCCCACACTGGAGCTGAGAAGGCGAACGGCGAGCGTCGGAACCTGTGGCGGCGTCCGATCACCGATCGATAACTCGGGCACGACCAGCGTTTCCGCGAAAGTCGCCGACAGACCGGCTGCATTCTCGGCCCGTACCTCCACACGCACCGCTCTGCTGATCGTGAAGTTGAGTTGCGTCCGCTTCACTTCTGCGAGCGTTCCCGGCGGGAACGACGTCCAGTCCACATAGCTCTGCGTCCGGCGCCGATCATCGACAACCCGATAAGACAACTCCTGAATTCCGGACTGGTAATCCGCAATCGCCTCCCGACTGATCTCGATCCTCGGGTCCGACTCCGACGTTACATATCGAGCGAGCTCGGCAACCATGACGGGCTCCGTCTCATCGATGTCAATGTCGATCACTTCGCTCCAATCGGCGCGCAATCCGGCCGCATTCGTCGCCCTGAAATCAATCCGCACGGCCGCATCCGACTCGACCGGTGGCAACTGAATCACAACCTGTCCACCTCGAAACGCACGCGCACGCGGTGCAGCTAGTTCAACCCACTCACCAGCCTGCTCGTTCGAGACGAGTCGATACTCAATCGCGACGATATCCGATTCCGCATCGGTGACCCGCATGTCAGACACCTCAACGGTGTTCGGCCGTCCGATGTCATAGTAGCCCGCATAGACGAGTCGGGGTTGAACCACGATGGGCGGAGACACATCCGTCGACGAGCCGACCTGCGACACAATGCGCGTCTCCAGCCCAAGGCCATTCTGCACTCGCACCTCCAGCTGAAGTTGATCCTGATTGAGCGCCCGCGCAGCCGACTCCGACAGGGCTATCCCATAGGATCCGCCTCCGAATTCTGCGGACAGGTGCTCCGACTCGAAGACGCTTTCCCATCCGCCGACCGTGCCGCTGGTTCCATTCACTGAGCCAGTTCCGGTCTCTGCCAACCGATACGCCACAGACCGAACACCGGATTCCGGATCCTGTGCCGGCCCAACAACGACATCAAGGCGAACGCCAGCCTGCCCACGGCCGGAGCGGACATTAACAAAAGGCTGTGTCGGGGGCGTGTCATCCACGAGGAGGCGCCCGAACGCGTCGGACTCGACCGCGCCCACCGCTTCGGAGTAGCCGTCCATCAGCACGACCCTCCCCGATGCGATCTCCAGCGTAGCCGCATCAAGCACCAGGTCTTCGAAGAAAGCACTCACCGGCGCCTGCCCCACCGAGCCTTCGAAGAAGCCGTGGACCGCATAGCCGTCGCTCGTAAGCTCCACGCTACCGAGATTGAAGATGACCGGGGGTCGACTGAACGGATATACCCATTCGGCCAGGGCCGGCCGTGCGGGAGCATACGTGAATGTCGAGATCTCCGATCGTCCACCGTCGGCGAACGGCAGCAGACCATCGGCGTCACGCGCCGCAACCTGCCACGCATACCGCGAACCGGGCTCCAGTGGAAGGCGATCGAGCGTGTACGGAAGGGTCGTGATTCCGGTAACGACGGCCTGCTCTATTGGGCGGTTGGCCTCAATAGCCTGCGTCGGCTCCTGCTCTGGGTATATCTCGACGAGAAGAAACTCATACTCGACAACACTCGTGACCGGACCGCCAAGGACGGGAAGCCACGTGAAGACCGGCAGCCCGTCGCCGAGGACTTCATCGTATGACGGACTTAACAGCATCGGAGGCTCCAGATACTGTACGGCAAAAGTGGCTGAGCCCGGAACGGAAATCACAAGGGCGTCGGGATCGGACGGAATCGCTTCGACCGTCAGCGTGTACATGCCCTCCGACAACAGCCCGGTCCGATCGAGATTCTGATCCAGACCGGCACCGAGCGCATCGACGACGTCCTGGTACGTCGCCGGGAAAGTGATAGAGGGGCCCGCATCAAGTGACGTGTAGGTGTACACACCCCGCGTATAGCCCACCGCGTCCGACGTCACGTCGAGCACGATATCTCCTTCCCGATCAAGTTGAACGCGGAAAACGAACTCGCCTTGCTGCCGATCCGGGCTGTTAAACACGAATGTCATGGGGAATCGTCCCTGCTCAAACTGCGTCGCTATCTCGGAGACGAGCGGCGACGAAAGGACGGGAGGAATACCGGAGAGATTGACCTGCGCCAGCCCCTGGGCGCGTGTCGGTGTCACCGCCAGAGAAGCACAGACCCCTACCATGATCGTCGTCAACACGGTCGACGGCGACAACATGATTCGCAATATGTAGGCGATTCTCTGCATCTGATTAGAAACGATGCTCGACCCGCAGGCTGACCTGCAATTCGTTGAACGACCCCGTCAGATCACCCGAGTTTCGGAGACCACGGGTCGTGAGGCGGATCTGGCTTCCGGTCGGCAGGCGGTATGATCCCGCAAGACGCAGCGACAATTGTCGCGATGTCAGGCTTGCCAGATCTTCGGCCGGGAAGTCCAGCGAGTTGCGCGACCAGCCTCCACCTAGCGAGAGTCTAGCTCGTCTTTGAAGCAGCGATGTCGACCCGCCAACGGTGATGCTCATAGCACCCGCGTCTGTTGTCGGGGTCTTGCTCGACAGCATCCCCGCGGAGCTGTTCAGCGAGAAGCCGTTCGCGAAAGCGATCGAGTACGCGGCCGTGGCGGCGAGATTATCAAACTTTACCTCGACGGCCCTCGACGGGTCGGACGCAGGCGCCTTGTCACGCAGGAATTGATACGTCGTATTGAGCGTGACGACGTGCGTCAGGGTTGACGACGGAATCGTGAACGTGGGTCCGACCATAATCGTCTGTGCCACATTGCGTTGATCCGCGATGGGCTGCGCGGCGAAAGACTCGTTCAAGTCGTTCCTTGTGCTCATGTTCGAATACGCAGCGGCAAGATTCACACGCGGTGACAGACGAAAATGACCGTGCAGAGAGAGCTGTCGTCGCTTGAGCGTCGAGGCCCGGTTGCCTGCCAGGTTATTGCGAGAAGATCTGAATCGTAACTGCAGGTTTGCCCTCCGCTCCGCAAGTGAGAAAGAGGGTTCGATCCTTATGACGGCCTGATCACTTCGTGTCTGTGAAAGACCGAGAGACGTGAAGCCGGGCTGCACACGTTCGTAGGACGCTCTCAGCTTGAACTCCTTTAACCGGAGTCGAGCGCTGATATCGGTTGCATAGTCGATGCGACTTCCGACGCGCGGCGTGAAGAAGCCCATCATGCTGCTTACGCCGGACTCAGCCTCGTTAGCACGCGTGTTGCCTGAGAAAGCGGCCAGCGTATACGTCGCCCGCAGGTGGAGGCGGCTATCGAACAGTTTCAGCCCGAGGTCGGGCGTGACTGACACATTCTCAACCGGAACCGCACTAATGCTGTCGGCCAGGGATGATTCGTCGTCCCGCACGACTACACCGATCAGATGAACGTGCGACCCTTCCGACTTGCCCGCACCGATTCGTGCGGAGTAAAGCCACTCACTGAAGGATGGGCGACCAAAAACTGCCGACCCCGTAGCATCGACGGATCTCCGAACCCGGCCGTACAAGAACGATGCGAGGTATGGACCGTAGGTCACCTCGGCTGAACCGCCGCGAACGGTCGCGCCGTTCAGGCTGAATCGGGACAGCACGGGACTCAGGTCGCCCACTGTCACTCCCAGGAACCGATACCCGACGTTTGCGGACAGACGGTTCATTGCCTGCCGGGATCCGGTCTGTTCGGTTGCAAGCATGAACTGGAATCCGTACCGGACATCAGAGCTCTGCGACGCGCCTCGCCCGAAGACCATTCCACTCGTTCCGTCCCTGCGATTGCTAATACCGCTTGCACTGTAGGCTTCACCGACAAACCCGACGTGGCCGGCGAATTCGCCTGTACGAACCGGGCCTGACGTCTGGGCAGCGGCAATTCCAGGCAGCAGAACGCCGCCCGCCACACCGACGACGAGCAGGAGCTTCAGCCACACGAAAGGTTGTATTGAGAGTTGCCGCATTAAGGTTCAGCTTTGCCAGGCGGACGAGATTGTCTCGTCTCGGCAAAGGGTCGAACGTAACCTGTGAGACGTCGGATTATCGGAGAGATAACCACCTTTGGTCTCGAAGGAAGACACGAGATGAGGTTTGAGGGTCCTTCGCTGACGCCAGACGAGTACTTCTTCTCTCCTGTTGCGTCCTGAGTCCCGGACATAAGACTGTATCGATCCAGGCACCCGCTTCGCCTTCTTAAAGGTACGTAAAATCAAGAAAAACAGCACTAGTGAGGCATTTCGGACCTCATGCTTCTCCAGGCACCAAGAATTGTTCCAACAGTCGCCTCGCGCGGTCCGGATAGTCGGTGATAATCCCGTCGACGCCCAGCCGGACGGCCCTGCATATGTCCGCGTCGGTGTTGGTCTTCCAGGGTATGACCAGCATTCCTCGTCGATGTGCGCTCCGTACCAATCTTGTCGACAGCGAACGATGGTCAGGACTGTAGATTTGCGGGACAAAGCCCAGGCGCTTCAGCTTCAATGAGATGAACC